>JADYXV010000149.1 GCA_020853995.1 Novosphingobium sp. | reverse complement strand
TTTATAGACTTTTTGGGATGTTCTGAAAAGAACAAATGGTGCCCAGAAGAGGACTCGAACCTCCACGCCCTTGCGAGCGCCAGCACCTGAAGCTGGTGCGTCTACCAATTCCGCCATCTGGGCACGGGGCAGAAGGCGAATGGGCCGTCTGCCGGGTAGGAGGGCGCCACTAAGGTACGGGGGGCGGGGTGTCAACGGGGCAAAAGCGGGAATCGCTGACTCTTTTTATCGCGCAGGGCGGTTTGGGGATGTTCGGCATTGAAAGCGCGCCCTTTGCTGTGCCAAAGGCGGCGGATGGGCGCGTCTCTTTTCGGACGTCGCCGCTATCTGCAGGATTTGGGTCACATGGCACAGGGCAAGACGCGCGATCTCGATGGCATGTTGGTAGCGCTGGTAGGCGGTACCGGCTTTTTCGGTAGGCATCTGGCGCAGGAACTGCTGGCGCGCGGGGCGCGGTTGCGCGTTTGCAGCCGCCATCCGGAGCGCGCGTTCCGGGTGAAGACGCTGGGCGGGCTGGGACAGACGCAACTGGTGGCGGTGGATGTGCTGAAACCGCATACGGTGGCCGCAGCGCTGACCGGGGTTGATGCGGTGGTCAATCTTGTCGGTGCGTTTGCGGGCAATCTGGACGGGCTGCAGGGCAGTGGCGTTGGGGCGTTGGCGAAAGCGGCCAAGGATGCGGGTGCGACGGCGTTTGTGCATGTTTCGGCGCTGGGGGCCGATGCTGCGTCTGATGTGGCCTACGCCCGGACCAAGGCCGAGGGTGAAGTGGCTGTGCTGGCTGCGTTTCCAACGGCGACGGTGGTGCGGCCATCGATCCTGTTTGGCGAGGACGACAATTTTCTGAACATGTTTGGCGGTCTGGTTTCAAGCCTGCCGGTGTTGCCCGTGTTCGGGCCGGACGCAAAGTTGCAGCCGGTGTTTGTGGATGATGCAGCAGAGGCGGTGGCGAGCGCGCTGGCCGACCCGTTGGCGCACGGCGGCAAGACGTATGAGCTGGCTGGCCCCGAAGTGGTGACGATGGGCGAGTTGAACCGCCGGATTGCCAAGGCGGCAGGACGCAGCCCGGTGTTTGCCGAATTGCCCGACGCGGTATCGGCCGCGATTGCAGCGTTGACCGGTTGGCTGCCGGGGGCGCCGATTACCACGGACCAATGGAAGCTGCTGGCGGCGGGCAATGTGGCGACGGGGACTTTGCCGGGGATCGAGGCGCTGGGCGTTGCGCCGCGTCCGCTGGGGTTGTTCCTTGACCGGTGGATGACGCGGTATCGCAAGTTCGGGCGGTTCGGGGTGAAAGCCAAGACTGTTTGAGCCGCGCTTGCCTTTGCGGGCAAGCCATCATTCGACATGATCGGGCAAAGCGGCGTTCAGGTACGCTGTGCCATGGCCTTTGCATTGGTCGTGTCGGATGGAGAGAGCGGATGTTGCGTGTTACGGCCTTTGCGATATTGGCGGCGGCGTTTTCCGGACCGGTGATGGCGCAAGAGGCGGGGTCTCAAAAGGTTAGGCCGCCTGCGGGGCCGCAAGGTTGGGTGCTGACGCTGGGGCTGGCGCCGGTGTTCGGGAACGCGTGGCAAGGGTCGCGCGATACGGCGCTGTCAATCTTTCCGGATATCCGGCTGAATTACAACGATACGATCTTTGCGTCGGTGCCCGACGGGATCGGCTGGAACGCGGTGAACCGCGACGGTTGGAAAGCGGGGCCGGTGATCAAGCCGCGCTTTGGCCGCAACGAAAACGATGGTGGATCGCCATTCCAGATTGCAGGCGGCAGTGACGCTTTGCGCGGGATGGGCGATGTCGGCTTTGGCGGTGAGGCGGGCGGCTTTGTTGAAAAGCGGTTCGGGCCGAAGAACCAGCTGCGCGGGCGGGTTGAAGTGCGGCAGGGCTTTGGCGCGCACCAGGGTGTTGTTGGCGATGTATCGCTGGCGGTGCAGGGCCGTAGCGGGCGCGTGATCTATTCGGTGGGGCCGCGCGCGACACTGGCCAGCGGCGATTTCATGCAGACATACTTTGGCGTGGATGCGGGGCAGGCGCAGCGCACCGGTCTGGCGGTTTCGCGGCCCGATGGCGGGCTGGTTTCCTATGGCGTTGGCGGAGCGCTGATCCGGCCTTTGGACCGGCGGCGTTCGGTTACGCTGTTTGGCGGGGTTGACCGGCTGGGCGGGGAACCTGCGGGGACATCGTTGATCCGTGAGCGGGGGCAGCGGATGCAGTTTACCGTCGGGCTGGGTTACGGGATGCGGTTCGGGTTGTAAGGTTTGGGATTAAGTATTTGCGTAGTGTTGTAGGCCCACCCCCAACCCCTCCCGCAAGCGGGAGGGGAGTAAGAAGGGGACTGCGGTTAAGGCTTGGTCGTCGGGGTGAGTGGGGCGGCTTGTTCGCATTTGGCTTTTGATTCAGCCGTGCCGCCGCCGCCGAGCATGGTGGCGGCGATGAAGCCGCCGACGACGAGGACGACGAAGCCGATGGTGACCAGGCCGAGGTATTTGTCGATGAAGCGCTTGATCGGGGCTCCGAACAGGCGGAACAGCACGCCGACGATCATGAAGCTGATCGAGCGCGAGACGATGCTGGCCAGAATGAACGGCACCAGCGGCATGGCGATGAAGCCCGCCGTGATTGTGAGCAGTTTGAACGGGATGGGCGTGGCGCCCTTGATCATGATGATCTCTACCCCGTAATCGCGCAGATAGCAGGCCGCCTTGGGGAAGCTTTCGGTGAGGCCGAGGGCGGCGAGCAATTGCGTGCCGACGGTGTCGTACAGGCCATAGCCGATGGCGTAGCCGAGCAGGCCGCCGAGGACCGAGGCGATGGTGGCGATGGCGGCAAAGCGGATCGCGCGTTTCGGTTCGGCCAGGCACATCAGCCCGAGCAGCGGGTGCGGCGGGATGGGGAAGAAGCTGGCGTCCATGAACGCGAACAGCGCCAGCCACCATTCGGCGTGCGGATGCGAGGCCTTGGCCAATGTCCAATCGTAGAGGCGGCGGAGCATCAGGAATCCCGTCAATTGTTGCGGTGCAGCGTTTAAGCGAGGCGCGCGGAAAGTGCCAGCAGTGGTTTGATTAACCAGATTGGCACTTTTTGATTGACATTCACGCGCTCATTCGGTACATAACAAGAACATCGGAACAGGCCGAGTCGCCCCGGACGGGCGGCATGTGGCGCTGCCGATATCCGTGACACTTCGTTCAATTCAAACGTAAGGATGGTCTGAATGGCCAAGCCGACCGGCTCTGCGCGCACGCCAACGGCATGCGTGACAGCAACGCAATGCGTACCTGCATCACCCAGCGAAATGGAGGGCAATAGCGTCACACGCAGCGACGAAGATGCGGATTCCATGGGGATCGCGCGCACGACATGGCGCAGCGAGTTTCTGGCGTCGCTGGCGGAAACTTCGAATGTGACAGCGGCTGCGGCCAAGGCGGGCGTAAAGCCGGATCGCGCCTATAAAACGCGACGCAGCGAGCCGGGCTTTGCAAAGGCGTGGCGCGAGGCTTTGTGCGAGGGGTATGACAACCTTGAGATGGAGCTGCTGCACCGGCTGCGCTTTGGCGAATCCAAGGATGGCGAGGCAAAGTTCGATAACGCCAATGCGCTTCGGTTGCTGACACAGCATCGCGAAACAGTGGCCCGCCAGCGCGCGGTCCGTGAAAATTCTGACATCAAGCAAGTGCGGGCATCGATCCACGCAAAGCTTTTGGCGCTGCGCGATCAGGTTCTGGCGCAGCGCAAGGCAGAGCAGGAGATGACGGGCGCGGCGCATGGGTGATGACGCCAGACTGGACACCCTGTTCGACGCCGATCGTCAGAAGATCGACCGATTTTTTCACAAGCTTTCCGATGATGAATGCCGCGAATGGCTGTGGGACTGGCAAGTGTGGGGCCGCAAGGCCCAGCAGGCACCGGATGGTGACTGGCGCATCTGGCTGGTGATGGCCGGGCGCGGGTTTGGCAAGACGCGGCTGGGTGCCGAATGGGTGCGCCAGCAGGCCGAAGATGATCCCGACGCGCGGATCGCGCTGGTGGCGGCGTCGTTGCATGAAGCGCGCAGCGTTATGGTGGAAGGCGAGAGCGGACTGCTTTCGGTTGGATCACCAGACAAGCGGCCGGTGTATGAATCATCGGTACGCAGGCTGGTGTGGGCCAATGGTGCGCAGGCGTTTTTGTATTCGGCAGGAGAGCCGGAAAGTTTGCGCGGGCCGCAGCACAGCCATGCGTGGTGTGATGAAGTGGCCAAGTGGGATGCAGGCGCGCTTCGCGGAACGAGCCGGGCCATTTCGGCCTGGGACAACCTGCTGATGGGCCTGCGGCTGGGCGATGATCCCCGGATGCTGGCGACCACGACGCCGCGACCGGTGCCGCTGGTGACGCGAATGCTGGACGAGGGCGAGGCTGGCGGCGTGGTGCTGACGCGCGGAAGCACGTTTGACAATGCGCCGAACCTGCCAGCGCGTTTTATCGCGGCGATGGAGCAGACATTTGGCGACACGTTGCTGGGTCGGCAGGAACTTTACGGTGAATTGATCGGTGATCTGGTGGGTGCGCTGTGGAGCCGCGCGCTGATTGAAAGTGCGCGTGAAGCCATTGCTCCGCCATGCACGCGAGTTGTGGTTGCGGTTGACCCGCCGGCCAGCGCGCATGGCGATGCTTGCGGGATTGTGGTGTGCGGGCTGGGCGATGACAGGATCGCGCGGGTGCTGGCCGATTGTTCGGTTGAACAGGCCAGCCCCGAACGATGGGCCCGCGCCGTTGCAGATGCCGCGCATGCCTGGTCGGCAGACCGGGTGGTGGCCGAGGCGAACCAGGGCGGGGCGATGGTGGAAGCGGTGCTGCGCGCCGCCGAAGCATCGCTGCCCTTGCGCCTTGTCCATGCAAGCCGTGGCAAGACGGCGCGGGCCGAGCCGGTGGCGGCGCTTTATGAAGCAGGGCGCGTGCGCCACGCCGGGATGTTCCCACGGCTGGAGGATGAACTGTGCGGATTGATGCCGGGCGGGGATTATCAGGGGCCGGGGCGGTCGCCCGATCGTGCCGATGCCTGTGTGTGGGGGCTGACCGAGCTGATGCTGGGGCGGGCAGGGGAACCGCGCATCTGGTTTGATTGAGGGGTGGGCGTTTGGCTGGCTAGTCGAACAGGCCCAACCGCAATCTGCCCATGCGTAGTAGGCCCTTGAGTAACAGGCCCTCCCCCGGCCCCTCCCGCAAGCGGGAGGGGAGTAAGTTGACGCCTTTGCTTCGCTGGGCGGATTCCAATTTTCGAAAGGCTGATTATGTCGTTCTTTCAATCGCTTGTCGCTGCGTTCAAGGGCGAGGCGGTGACGCCGCGTGCGCCTTTGGGGCGGAGTTTTGTTTCGCCGTGGATTGCGGCTTCGGATTGGCGGGGTGAGGCCAACCATGGGCCGATCAATTATCCGGTGGCGATCCGTGAGGCCTATTTGAAGAATCCGGTGGCGCAGCGGGCTGTGCGTCTGGTGGCCGAGGGGATTGGCGGGGCACCGGTGGTGGCGTCTGATCCCGCGTTGCTGGCGCTGGTGAGCGAGACGAGCGCGGGGCAGCCGCTGCTGGAGACGCTGGCGGCGCATCTGATGCTGCATGGCAATGGCTATGTGCAAGTGCTGCGCGATGTGGATGGCAATCCGGTGGAGTTGTTTGCGCTGCGGCCCGAACGGGTGATGGTTTTGCCCGATGCCGGCGGCTGGCCTGCGGCGTTTGCCTATAAAGTGGGTGAAAAGGCGCTGCGGATTGAGGCGGTGGATGATTTCGGACGGCCCAACCTGATCCATGTGAAGCACTTTCATCCGGTGGATGACCATTATGGCGCGGGCTGCCTGGAGGCGGCGGACGAGGCGGTGGCGATCCACAATGCGGCGGCGCGGTGGAACCGGGCGTTGCTGGAAAATGCCGCACGGCCATCAGGGGCGCTGGTTTATGATCCGGGTGACCCCGGCGCTTCGCTGACGTCGGACCAGTTTGACCGGATCAAGGGCGAATTGACCGCAGCCTATGCGGGGCAGGCAAATGCGGGGCGGCCCATGCTGCTGGAGGGGGGTCTTAAATGGCAGAGCCTTTCGCTGACGCCTGCGGATATGGACTTTGCCACGCTGAAAGCGGCGGCGGCGCGCGACATTGCGCTGGCGTTTGGGGTGCCGCCGATGCTGCTGGGGATACCGGGCGACAATACTTACGCCAATTATCGCGAGGCCAATCGCGCATTGTGGCGGCTGA
>JADYXV010000148.1 GCA_020853995.1 Novosphingobium sp. | reverse complement strand
TCTGGCGTGGGAGCGTAAGCTTGGCGAAATTCGCAAGGACGGGTAAGAGTCTTTTGCCATTGCATGCCGTGAACGGTTGACTTGGGTGCACGCCCTCTTTAACGGCCACGCTTCAGTTTTCAGCCCGGTCAGCTTCGGGCAAAGGGATTCGACATGAAGATTCGCAACAGCCTGAAGTCGCTTAAAGACCGTCATCGCGATAACCGCGTGATCCGTCGCCGTGGCCGCGTTTATGTGATCAACAAGACCCAGAAGCGCTTCAAAGCGCGTCAGGGTTAATCGAACAAGTTTCGGTGCAGTTCCGCGACGGCGGGGCTGCACCGGAAACACGGCAGGCTTTCATGGAAAGCGCGTTGCCCCCGCCCAAAAGCGGGGGCGCTGTCGTATGTGGGGCGCGCAAACATGATCGAAGCCGTTGTTTGGGACATTGGCCGTGTGCTGGTCGAATGGGATCTTGGTCGGATTTATCGCGATGCCATCCCTGACGAATCGGACCGCCGCCGATTCGTGACAGATGTCGTGTCCGAACAGTGGCACATGCAGCACGATGCCGGCATCCCCTTCACTACGATGGTCGCCGCCCGCCAGGCCGAATTTCCCCAATACGCTGATCTGATCGCGCTTTACGCCACGCATTGGCTTGAAAGCATCCCCGGCCCGGTTGCCGGAACCCATGAACTGATCAAGCGCCTGACCGATCGCGGCGTGCCCCAATACGCCATCACCAACTTCGGCGTTGACGCCTGGGACTTGTTTCGCCCGACTTTCCCCATCCTCGATCACATGCAGGACATCGTGGTTTCAGGCATCGAGCGTCTGGTGAAACCCGGCGAAGCCATCTTTGAACTGGCCGCACAGCGTTTTGGCCGAAGCCCTGCATCAATGCTGTTCATCGATGACAGCGCCGCAAACGTGGCAACCGCGCGGCAACTGGGCTGGACAGAACATCATTTTACCGGCGATGCTGCGGCTCTGGAAGACCAGATGGTGCAGTTGGGTTTGCTGCTAACCACCTGATCGCGGCGGCTTAAACCGCCGGCATTTGCTGGCTGGCGCAGTGGAAGCCGCCACCGCCTGCCAAAACCGCATCGCCCATCACGCCAATCGTCGCGCGGTCCGGAAACAGTTCGGCAATCGCCGCCACGCCATCGTCATCATGGGGTGATCCGAATATCGGCACGACCACCAGATTGCTGGTGATCACAAAGTTCATATAGCTTGCAGGCTGGATCATATCGCCCCATTCGATCCGCCCCGGTGATGGCACTTCGGCCACCTCAACGCCCGCCGCCAGTGCGCGCGCCTTGGCATCGGCATAGATCGCGGCGTTCGGATCATCCGGCCCGGTGGCGCGCGGCAGGGCCAGCCGGTTGGGGGCTACAAACCGCGCCAGATTGTCGACATGGCCATCGGTATGGTCGTTGATCAAACCATCACCCAGCCACCAAACGCGGTCATAGCCGAGATCACGCAACAGCCGCGCTTCCAGATCGGCGCGGGACAAATGCGGGTTGCGGTTGGGGTTCAGCAGGCACTGTCCGGTCGTCGCCACAAGGCCCGTGCCATCGCCGTCCAGCGCGCCGCCTTCCAAAATCCAGTCGGCCTTCGCGCCCGTCTCCAGCCCTGCAGAGGCCGCCAGATCTGCACCGATTTCCTGATCACCGGGCATGAGATACTTCTCGCCCCAGCCGTTGAAGCTAAACAAGCGCGCCTGACGATTGCCCGCCTCATCCAGCACCACCAGCGGCCCTGTATCGCGCAGCCAAACGTCGCCATAGGTCCGCCGCTCCAGCGTGACTGCCGCTGAAACCAGTGTTTTGGCGCGCATTTCGTTGGCCGCATCGCGCACCACCAGCCGCACTTGCTGACCGCTATCGGCCACGGCATTGGCAAAAGCGGCAATCTGCTCTTGCGCCCGGCCAATCACACCCGACCATTCCTCGGCCAAGTGCGGGAAGCCGACCCACAGCCAGTCCTGCGGGTGCCATTCAGGCGGCATGCGAAAGTTTGCAGTCATACGTAAAGGTATCCGGCGTTCTGGGTGTTGGCAGGTGCCTTAACGGCATACGCCGTCAGGTGGAACCACCAGCAGTACCAATCGCGATCAGTCTGGTGGATTCGGGTTGGAAACAGGATTGCGGATTCCATCACGCTTGATCCTCCCGCACATCACAGGCATTCCCCCGTTTGAAATGACCGACTTTGCAAACGCCCTAGCCCGCGCTCGTGACCATGCCCCGTTCCTGTCCATGGCGCTGGGCCGCTTGCCCGATCTTGAAGCGATGCTGTCCGCAGGCGATGTGGAACAAGCGCTTGTCCAGGCAAAGTCTGCAGGCGAGGGCATTGAAGACACCGCCGTGGCATTGCGCCGCGAACGGCTGGCACTGTCGCTGGTTCTGGCAATTGGCGATCTTGCGCACGCCTTTCCACTGGGCCGCGTCATCACCGAGTTGTCCGATTTTGCGGACCGCTCGCTTGACCGCGCGATCATTGCGGCAATTCAGCGGCGTACGCCGGATGCACAGCCTGCGGGCTTTTCTGCCATCGCGCTGGGCAAACACGGCGCGCAAGAACTGAATTATTCGTCCGACATTGACCCGATCCTGCTGTACGATCCCGAAATGCTGCCCCGGCGTGACAGGGACGATCCTGCCGAGGCGGCGCAGCGCATTGCCCGCGCGTTGATGGAGATCATGTCGAACGTCACGGCTGAGGGCTATGTCTTCCGCGTGGACTTGCGCTTGCGTCCGGCATCCGAAGTCAGCCCGCTGGCCCTGCCCTTCGAAGCGGCCATAACCCATTACGAATCAAGCGCTTTGGCGTGGGAACGTGCAGCCTATATCCGCGCGCGCGCGGCATCGGGCGACATTGCGGCGGGCCAATCCTTCCTTGATACGATCCGCCCCTTCGTGTGGCGGCGCAGCCTTGATTTCGGCGCGATTGCCGAGATCGGCAGGCTGACCACGCGCATCCGCGATCACTATTCCGCAGGCCAGGCCATTGGCCCCGGCTATGATCTCAAACGCGGGCGTGGGGGCATCCGTGAGGTCGAATTTTTCGCACAAACGCATCAGCTTATTCACGGTGGCCGCAACCCGGCGCTGCGCCTTCGTGGCACCCGCACATCGCTTGACGCTTTGGCCGCAGCGGGGATCATTTCTGCCGAAGATGCGCAAGTCATGGGTCAAAGCTATGACCGCCTGCGTACGCTGGAGCATCGTTTGCAGATGGCATCCGATCAGCAGACGCATTCATTGCCCACCGACCTTGCAGCAATTGACAGCGTGGCGCGGCTTGATGGCCTGACTGACGGTGCTGCATTGGTTCGCGAATTGACCGATATTTC
This sequence comes from Novosphingobium sp., assembly GCA_020853995.1. Lineage (GTDB taxonomy): Bacteria > Pseudomonadota > Alphaproteobacteria > Sphingomonadales > Sphingomonadaceae > Novosphingobium. The sequence goes on along the minus strand of JADYXV010000148.1, from coordinate 7,578 downwards.
GGACGTGGTGGGCCGCCGTTTTGACGCGTTAATAGAGACTTATGCGCCAACCGGAGCGGTAACGGTGGAAATGCCGGAGGTACCGGACGAGTTTACCGCGCGGATTGATGCGTGGGAGGGTGGACAATACCGCTGCTTGCGCTCTGCCGAAGCGCGCGAGGCTTTTGCCCGTATCCGCCCGCAATTGCAGCGTGCACTTGCCGATGCCCCCGATCCGCCGCGTGCCTTGCTGCGATGGGAACAATTGCTTGCCGGACTTCCCAGCGCAATCAATGTGTTCCGTCTGCTCGAAGCCCGTCCCGGCCTGCTCGCGCTAGTGATGCGGATCCTTGCCCATGCGCCGACTTTGGCCGATGAACTGGCCCGCCGCTCGGACTTGCTCGACACACTGATTGATCGCTCGGCCTTCGATTTGCCCGGCAGCGTTGACGATATCGCGGCTGAACTTTCACGCGGCGAAGCGGGCGATGATTACCAGCGCCTGCTGGATACAGTGCGCGTCCGCGTGGGCGAAATGCGCTTTGCGTTGGGCGTGCAACTGATCGAGGGCGGGCGCGACCCGCTTGAAGTTGCAGCTGCGTTGTCGCGCGTTGCAGAGGCGGCGATCCAGGTTCTGGGTCAGGCTGCGATTGACGAATTCCGCCAGAATCACGGCGATGTTCCGGGCAGTCATCTCGCCATCCTTGGCCTTGGCCGCTTGGGCGGTGCAGCGCTGACACATGCCTCCGACCTTGATCTTGTGCTGCTGTTCAGCGGTGATCATGAAGCGGAGTCTGATGGCCGTCGCCCATTGGGCGCAACGTTATATTACAATCGCTTGGCACAGCGGGTCATCGCGGCACTGTCTGTACCGACGGCAGCAGGTGCCCTGTACGAAGTGGATACGCGGTTGCGGCCATCGGGCGCGCAGGGGCCAATTTCCGTGAGTTTTGATAGCTTTGAGCGTTACCAGCGCGAAGAAGCGTGGACGTGGGAACATATGGCCCTGTGCCGTGCCCGCCCGATGTTCGGCACGCCCACTGACCGCGGACTGCTGCACCATACAATTAGGCAAGTGCTTGATCTCCCGCGGGATCCGGCAAAGCTTCGCGCCGAAGTGCTCGACATGCGGACAACCATGGCAGGGCACAAGCGTCCGAAGGGGCCGCTTGATGTAAAGCTGGCGCGCGGGGGTCTGGTCGATATCGAATTCATGGTCCATTTCCTGCAACTGCGGGACCATGTTGCGCGCACGCCAGACCTTGGCGAGGCCATTTTGACGCTTGAAAATGCAGGACTTTTGCCTGCTGGCATTCACGCTGCGCACGATTTGATGGCACGTTTGCTAGTGGTAGCACGGTTGGTTGCCCCCGATGGCATGTTCCCGCCAGAGGCCAGCCGGGCCATCGTTGCAACAGCCTGCGGACTGGAAAGCTGGGATTCGCTGTTGGAAGCGGTGCTGGCAGCTCGGCACACAGTCGCGACGGCTTGGAACCAACTATTTGATATTGCTTTGGAGATTGTGGGATGAGCGAGCGACTTGGAATTGGCGATACGTTTCCGGACATCGCGATGACTGCGCCTGATGGCGGGGTGGTTAAGGCTTCAGATTTTGCGGGCAAAAAATTGGTCGTGTTCTTTTACCCGAAGGACGACACCCCTGGCTGCACCACAGAAAACAAAGACTTTTCAGCGCTCTATGCAGATTTCACAGCAGCAGATGTGGCAGTTTTGGGTGTGAGCAAAGACCCGCCGAAGAAGCATGTGAAATTTGCTGAAAAGCATGGCCTGACCGCGCCACTGGCAAGCGATGCCGAAGAAGGCGGCGTGTCCGATGCACTGGGCATCTGGACCGAGAAGTCGATGTATGGCCGCACCTACATGGGCATGGAACGCACGACTTATCTTCTTGATAAGAACGGCAAGATTGCGCAAATCTGGAACAAGGTAAAGGTTAAGGGCCACGCCGACGACGTATTGGCTGCTGCAAAAGCGCTGTAGTTTCAAGCCGTTGCAAAAGGTGGCGCAAGTGGGCGTTTTGGTGCCGGAAAGTTGGCAAAGTGGCACGGTCCGGTCCAAAAGTCGCCGTTCTGTGGCCGATGTTATTCGTGCAGCGCTGCTGACTGCCGATCCGGCCGCAAAAGTCATGGCAACGCGCGAGCTCTTCCGGATGTGGCGGGCCCGGCAGTTGGAGTTTGCTTTCGACTGCCCGATGCCTGACGTCCCCGCCCGTCCCGCTGCGCCGCAATTGCTTCACCCCGGCGCAATGCCAAAGCGCGGGCGCGGATCGGCGCATGGGCGGCTCGCACTGATCCACGCGCTGGCGCACATCGAATTCGTGGCAATGGATCTGGCACTGGACGCCGCCGGACGCTTTGGCGCGGAAATGGGGCAGCAGTTCGTCGATGACTGGCTGGGCGTGGCAGCGGACGAGGCGATGCATTTTGCCTTGCTGGCGCGGCGGCTGCGCACGCTGGGCAGCTTTTACGGCGCGATGCCTGCGCATGACGGTTTATGGGACGCCGCGCGCGATACTGCCTATGACGTCGCAGCGCGGCTGGCGATTGTGCCGATGGTGCTGGAGGCGCGGGGGCTTGACGTGACGCCGGGCGCCATCGCCAAATTTGCCAATGCAGGTGATGAGCGCACCGCGCGGGTGCTTCAACGAATCCTTGACGATGAAATTCGCCATGTGCGCTTTGGCACAATGCATTTCGTCGCAGTTTGTGAAAAACGCAGCGAATCGCCTCCCGAAGCTTGGAAAAGGCTGGTTGCGCGCCATTTTCACGGTGCCGTTAAGCCACCGTTCAACGACTCAGCCCGCGATCAAGCCGGTCTGTCGCGCGAATTCATGGCAGGGGTTGCCTAAGCGCAACACCATCTACTACCCCCAATTCACGAGATGGCGGGGGGTTCCGACCAACTCTGAAATTTCCCAGGCGGCAGGCTTCTTTCCCTGTCGGTCGCCACCAAACGGGTTCGCACTGGGGGTCAGCGCGCACCGGATTGAATGCCACAAGGCATCAACCGGAACGCAGATTAAAAGGTCGTACGGGTCTCAATGTTGTTCAACAGCAAAACCTTCAAGACTGCTCTCGGTGCCTTCGCAGCCGTTGCCTTCTTCTCTTCCGCCGCTCCTGCGCTGGCCAACAGCTCAGCATCAGCCGATATCGCCGCCCCGCTGCGCGCCGCCGAAGCTGCAAAGGCAGGCGTCTCGGTTGACCGTGGTGACGAAGAATTCCGCCGCCTTTTTGCCAGCTGGCAGCAGCTTGATAACGGCATCCTGCCTTCGGCCAAATCAGCGACCGCACGCCGCACCGGCGTATCGATCCCTTCATTGGCACCGGTCGCAGTAGCACACCTGTCCAGCGGTTATGGCATGCGCAGCCACCCCGTTCTGGGCGGCCGCCGCGCGCACAAGGGCATTGATCTTGCCGCATCAACCGGCACGCCAATCCGCGCAAGCGCCGATGGTGTTGTCGAAAAGGCTGATTGGTTCGGCGGTTATGGCCTTTATGTTCAGCTTGATCATGGCGGCGCGATGGAAACCCGTTATGGCCACATGTCACGCGTTGCCGTTGCCGAAGGCCAGCAGGTCCGCAAGGGCGATGTCATTGGCTACGTCGGATCAACCGGCCGCTCGACCGGCCCTCACCTCCATTACGAAGTCCGCGTCAGCGGCGAAGCGGTAAACCCGCTGCCTTACATGCAGACCAATGGCGATAACCTCTACGCCAGCAACGTTGCTGGCGAAGGTCGCGGTGGCCCTGAATAAGGCTTGTTAAGCCGACATTTGCATCTTGGAGAGGATGCTGAAAAGGGCGCCGGTGACGGCGTCCTTTTCTTTTGGTTTCAGACGCCGTGCATGCCCACCCCCAGCCCCTCCCGCAAGCGGGAGGGGAGGCTGGATCAATCCCGCGCGAACCAGATGACGTGCTTTGCGCCTTTGCCGTTGCTGCGGGCGCGGACTTCGATTTCCTCGACATCAAACCCGACGTGCTTCAAACGCACGGTGAAGTTGGGGTCTTTGGCGGCGGACCAGATGGCCAGGACACCGCCGGGGCGCAGCGCGGATCGGGCGGCGCGCAAGCCGCGTGTGGAATAAAGCTGGTTGTTGGCGGCACGAACGAGGCCGTCGGGGCCATTGTCCACGTCCAGAAGAATCGCGTCATAGCCGGTGCCGCCAACATTCAGGCCATTGGCGCGGATGACGTCTGCCACATCGGTCATCACCAGACGCACGCGGGGATCATCAAGGCATCCGGCGGCAAGATCCTGCATCGGACCGCGCGCCCATTCGATGATTTCGGGCACGAGTTCGGCAACGGTTACGTGCGCGTCGTTTGGCAATTTGGCGAGTGCAGCGCGAAGTGTGAAACCCATGCCATAGCCGCCGATGAGGACAGCGGGGCGTTGCGCGCCGGAGATCCGCGCAAGGCTTTGTTCCGCAAGCGCGATTTCGGAGCCGCTGAGGCGGCTGCTCATCAATTCGTTGCGATCAAGCACGATCATGAAATCGCGGTCATGACGGTAGAGGCGCAGCTCTTCGCCGCCGGGCACTTGCGCGGTGCCGATCAATTCGCGCGGGATCACGGACAAGCTCCTTGGTTGGTCGCCCCCGCCTTAGGCGCAAAGGACAGACACTACAAATGGCGGTTGCGTTGATTAAGCGATCGGTTAAACTCTGCCATGAACGCGGCCCATCGAGACGCTGCGTCACCCTTCGAGAGGATTTGGCCGGTGCAGCTTCACCCCACATTTCACGCCGCCCGCGATCCATCCCGCCCCGCCATCATCATGGGCGGCAGCGGACGAGTGGTGACTTATGGCGAACTGGATGCAGCTTCGAACCGCTTTGCACAACTGATGCGCGCGCGCGGGGTGCAGATTGGCGATACGATTGCGATGTGCCTTGAAAACACGGCAGATCTGTTCACCGTGGCATGGGGGGCGCAGCGCGCGGGGCTGGTCTATGTGGCGGTTTCTGGCCGGCTGGCCGCACCCGAAATAGCCTATATCCTGCGCGATAGCGGCAGCCGACTGGTGGTGGGATCAAGCCATACCGCAGCACTGCTGGATGAAGTGGCCGACCTTGTGCCCGAGATTGCGCAATTGCGCTTTGGCGGCGGGCTGGAAGGCGAACTGGAGGGGATGCCTGATACGCCGGTTGCTGATGAGCGGGCCGGATGCGACATGCTCTATTCGTCCGGCACAACCGGAAGCCCCAAAGGCGTGCGGATACCACTGCCGGATGACCCGGCAATCGGCGCGGGCAATTCGCTGGTCGGGTTGGCGTCACAGGCGTTCGGGATTGGCGGGGATGCGGTCTATCTGTCGCCTGCGCCGCTATACCATGCCGCGCCGTTGCGCTGGTCGATGACCGTCCAGCGCTTGGGCGGGACAGTGGTGGTGATGGAAAAGTTTGATCCCGAACAGGCCCTTGCGCTGATCGAGCGGTACAAAGTGACCGACAGCCAATGGGTGCCTACGCATTTCGTGCGGATGCTGAAACTGCCGGACGATGTGCGCAACCGTTATGACATGTCCAGCCTGAAGTGTGCGATTCATGCCGCCGCGCCTTGTCCCGTGCCGATCAAGCAGGCGATGATCGACTGGTGGGGTCCGGTCGTGCGGGAATACTATGCGGGGACCGAGGGCAATGGCTTTACGTTCATTTCGAGCGAGGAATGGCTGAAGCGGCCCGGATCGGTGGGCCGCGCGCTGCTTGGCACGATCCGCATTTGTGATGAGGCAGGCGATGAAGTGCCCGCGCGGACCGAGGGGCAGGTCTATTTCGAGGGCGGCAGCCCGTTTTCCTATCACAACGATCCTGACAAGACCCGCGACGCAACCAACAAACACGGCTGGACCAGCCTTGGCGATGTGGGCTGGGTGGACGAGGACGGGTTCCTGTTCCTGACCGATCGCAAGAGCTTCATGATCATTTCGGGCGGGGTGAACATCTATCCGCAAGAGATCGAGAACCTGTTGGTGACGCATCCCAAAGTGGCAGATGTGGCCGTAATCGGCGCGCCCGACGCCGATATGGGCGAGCGCGTGGTTGCCGTGGTGCAGCCGCGCGACATGGCGGAGGCAGGGCCGGCGTTGGCGGCAGAGCTGACGATGTGGCTGGCTCCACGGCTATCGCGGATGAAGCTGCCGCGCCAAATCGATTTCCGCAGCGAACTGCCGCGCGAACCGACCGGCAAACTGTTCAAGCGGCTCTTGCGCGATGAGTATCGTGCGCTTTATCAAGGCCATCCGATTACTGCCTGATCGCGGCAAGGCCTGATGTCGCGCGCTGAATTTGGAGATACGCGAGATGGCGCTGACCAATCCTGACCGCCGGACATTCATGGCGGCATTTGGTTTCGCAGGACTGGCTGCGATGAATCCGGTGCCGACCTTTGCCCGGTCGTCAGCGCGCAGGGCCTTTTTCAAGCGCATCGGCAAGCCCATCGGATTGCAGCTTTATACGCTGGGTGAAATGCCGACGAAGGATATGGACGGTACCTTGGCAAAGCTGGCTGCCGTCGGCTTTACCGACATTGAACTACCGCACTTTTACAATCGCAAACCGTCAGATTTGCGCGCGGCTGCGGACCGTGCTGGCGTGCGGTTCAGTGCAATGCACATGAATATGCCGACGCCGTTTCTCCGCGAAGGGCTGAATCTGATGAGCCCGGCGCAACAGATTGCCGACGGCCTGAACGCGCTGGGGATTTATCAGGTGTATCTTCCGCTGTGCCCCCTGCCCGAAGGGTTTGCCCTGCCAGCGGGAAAAAGCCCGCAAGTGGCAATCGGCGAGGCTTTGGAAGCAGCCGGGGCCGATCACTGGAAACGTACCGCAGAGCTGTTGAATGCGCGCGCGGCGGCGCTGCGGCCGTTCGGGATCAAACTGGGTTACCACAATCACAACATGGAATATGCACCGCTGGCTGGCAACGTGACGGGATGGGACATCCTTGTTGCACAGACCGATCCGGCTTTGGTGAATTTCGAACTGGATCTTGGCTGGGCCGCAGCGGCAGGCCGGAATCCGGCAACTGAACTGGCCAAGCTGAAGGGCCGCGTGAACGCTGTCCACGTCAAGGACATCAAGGCGACGACCAAAACCAATTACGTGATGGCGCAAGACCCGACCGAAGTCGGGGCTGGCAAGCTGGATTGGGCCAGGATCCTGCCTGCAGCACTGGCGGCAGGCGTTCAGCATTTCTATGTTGAACAGGAACCGCCGTTCACGATGGACCGTCTGGAAGCGGTAACGCACAGTTACGGGTTCCTGTCACGTTTTGTCGCGTAAGGTTCAGAGGTCCTGACTGCCCGGCCAGTTGCATAAAAAAAAGGCCGATCCGGAGATCGACCTTTGAAAAGTTTGGGAGAGGATGCCTGAAAGGCGGGTTCTTTTTGGGATTTTCAGACCGATCCCGCAAGTGCGAAGGACGGAATTACAGTTGCATGAAATGCAATTAATCTCGAACTGAGCACACTGAAACAAGAAGGCCCCGCATTTCTGCGGGGCCTTTCGTTTGCGGGTGGTTGCTGGCAGGCTCAGAGCTTGCCGGTGAGTTCCGGGACGAGCGTGAACAGATCGCCGAC
>JADYXV010000147.1 GCA_020853995.1 Novosphingobium sp. | reverse complement strand
GCGCCATTGATTGCCCGCGCAGCTGACGCCGTAACCATGCAAGAGGCCGCGCCAGCCGCGAAGGCCGAACCGCGCGCCGAACGCGTTGATTTTGCAACGCTGGTCGAAACGCTTAACCGCGCCCGCGAAGATGCCTCGCCCAACACGCTGCGCGTCTCATTGGCCCATGCAGATTTCGGGCGCGTTTCGATGCGCTTTGACCAGAATGACAAGGGCATGCAGGTTTCCATGAGCAGCGCCGACCCCGGCTTTGCCCGCGCGGTTGCCGCATCGAATGAAGCGGCATCTACGGCAACATCGTCAGACAGCCAGCGCGGCCAATCATCGCAGACCAACACCAGTGGTAATGCACAGCGTGATGGCAGCCGTCAGCATCAGGGCCAGAACCCTGACACGCAGGCACGCCCCGCAACGCAATTGCGCGATACGCTTCGCCGCAAGGAAGAGTCCGGTTCGTCCAGCGGCGTCTTTGCCTGAAATCCGTGACATTCAAACTTTGAGAGAACCCGCATGAGCGACAAGGAAGAAAAGCCCAAAAAGAAAAAGGGCGGCGGCATGATGATGAAAATCATGATTCCGGTGGCCTTGCTGGCCGTTGGTGGCGGCGGCGTATTCGGGCTTGTGGCTGCCGGTATCATTGGCGGCGGCGGCCATGCCGAGGTCAAGGAAGACAAGAACCCGAAGCTGATCCGCAAGGGTGAAGTCGATCCTTTTGCGCCTGCGGCTAAAGAGGGCGAAGGCGAAGGCGGCGGGGCTGATGTCGAAGGTGATGGCGGCAGCGAATTCCGCACCGTCTATTACAACTTCCCCGAAGATTTCACATCGAACCTCAAGGATTCCGAAGGGTTGTTGCAGGTGAACATCGCCGCATCCACCCGCCGCGATTACCGCGTGATCCTGTGGATGAAAAAGCACGAACTGGCGATCCGCTCTGCCGTGCTGATCGCGATTGCCGACACGCCCGAAGAGGAAGTCTATTCCCCCGACGGCAAAGGCCGCCTGCAAAAGCGCCTGACCGCGGCCATCAACAAAGTCCTGACCGACACCGAAGGGTTCGGCGGAGTTGATGCCGTCTATTTCAAATCCTTCATCGTCCAATAACCGTGCCAGTAAACGTGAAAGCCACCATTCCACAATGAAACCCGAGCGCGCCTTCATCGCCGAACGTGCCCTGGCCCAGCATGACCCTGTCCTGCTGCGTCCCGGCCCAAGCGTAGGTGATCTTGTGCCAGCGCTGGCACGGATGAGCGAGCGCATGGCCCGCACGTTGCGCGGCGCGCTTTCGCCATTGCTGGGCGGGGCAGAACCACAGATCAATCCGATGAAGCCGATGCAAACCGATTTTGCCGACTTCTGTTCGGAGATCCCGCGTCTTGCCGCCAACAGCCTGTTCCACGCGGGCAGCGCGCCATTCATGACCACGATCGAGGGCGAAAACGTATTGCGCCTGCTGGACCGCGCCTTTGGCGGCCCCGGCGATACGCCATCGTCATTGCCCAAGGAATTTCCGCTTTCGGCCGAACTGCTGATCGAACGGGTGGAACACATCATCGCAACGTGTCTGGCATTGGCACTTGGAGGATCAACCGGCGGTGCCATCCGCGCGGTGCGGCGCGAGGCGGCTTATGCCAATCTTCAGGCGATGCCGGATTCAACGCAAGTTGCCGGACTGACTTTCAACGTGGTTGAACCAGGGCGGATGCCCTGGGGCATATCCTTGGCCTTTCCGATCGAGACGCTGGCGCAAATCTTTGCCCATGGCGAAGCCACATCTCGGCCAGCACGGCCTTCGCGCGGCCCCAACCTGCCCACGCAAGCCCCGTTTTCCGAACTACCCATCGAACTCACCGCTGTGCTGGTGGACATGGCTTTGCCGCTGGCCACCATTTCAACGCTTGAAGTGGGGCAAATCCTGTCTGTGCCGATTGCGCGCAGCGTGCCGCTGATCGTTGGCGGCAAGCCTTGTGCGTATGGTTCGATTGGCGCGCTGGATGATCGCGTTGCCATCCAGATCAGCCAGCTTTCCTGACAAATTCCAAGAGAGGCCCGACCCAATGACCTTCCAACCACGCGGTTTTGATTTCCTCAAGGATGTCGACGTCCGCCTGACCGTCGAACTTGGCCGCACATCGATGAAGCTGAAGGATGTGCTCTCGCTCAGCGAAGAGTCCATCGTCACGCTGGACCGGATGACCGACGAATTGCTGGACGTGATGGTCAACGGCAAGCTGATCGCACGCGGCGAAGTGGTGGCGCAAGGCGACCGCTTTGGCCTGCGCATCGTGGAATTGATGGGCACCGAACCCGATGCCGGTCCTGCGCCTGCTCCTGCGCCCAAAAAGGCCGCCAAAGGGGATGCTGCCTGATGTTCTGGTACATCCTTAAGCTGCTGGTTTTGCTGCCGCTTATCGGCGGATTGGCATGGGCAAGCTTGAAGTTTGCCAAGCGCATGGAAGGCAAGTTTTCGGGCGGCAGCGGGCCCAAGTCTGTCCGGATCATCGAATCCCAGATGCTTTCACCCACCATGCGGCTGGCCGTGATAGAATTTCACGGACGCGAAATCCTCGTTTCGGCGGGCAAGAACGGCATCGTCCGTCTGGCCGAAGCGCCAGCGCGGCCAAAGCCCGAGGTAGTGGACGTGGTGGAAGCGGAGGCGGCACAGTGAAGCGCTTTTTCGCCGCTGTAACGACCGCGATCGTGCTGTTGCCGCATCACGCGATGGCAGCGGTGGCCACCCCGCCTTCGCCCGAACCAGCCGCGCTTTCAGGCGCACTGGACCGCGCTTTCGGGCAAATGGCCGGTGCGCAAAGCGGCGGTACGCTGTCGCTATCGCTGCAGCTGCTGCTGGTCATGGGTCTGCTGACGATCCTGCCATCGCTTGTTCTGATGATGACCAGCTTTACGCGCATCCTGATCGTGCTTTCGATCCTGCGTCAGGCAATGGGCCTTCAGCAATCGCCACCCAACCAGGTGCTGGTGGGTCTGTCCCTGTTCCTTTCGCTGTTCATCATGGGACCAACGCTGGACCGGGTGAACGCCAATGCCATCCAACCCTATTCCGCAGGCCAGATCGGCGCCGAGCAGGCGTTCATCAACGGGGGGCGTGAATTCCACACCTTCATGATCCGCCAGACGCGCGAAAGTGACCTGCAGATGTTTTCCAGCATGGCCAAGGCGCCCAAGTTCGCCTCACCCGCTGATGTCCCTTATTCGATCCTGCTGCCTGCGTTCGTCACCAGCGAACTGAAGACCGCGTTCCAGATCGGCTTCATGTTGTTCCTGCCGTTTCTGGTGATCGACCTTGTCGTATCGTCTGTACTGATGAGTTTGGGCATGATGATGATGAGCCCGACCATTGTATCGCTGCCGTTCAAGCTGTTGCTGTTCGTGCTGGTTGATGGCTGGGCGCTGCTGATGGGCAGCCTCGCCGCGAGCTTTGGATAGTGCGCGCCGCGCAGCAGTCGCCCTTTCATCTCCCCTCCCGCCTGCGGGAGGGGCCGGGGGAGGGCCTGTTAGCCGACGCGCAAAAGAACAAGCCCTCCCCTAACCCCTCCCGCAAGCGGGAGGGGAAGTAGAAAGAACAATGGAAGATACCGCATCCCTTCTGTCACTGGCCGACCGCATGCTGTGGATTACCGCGCTGGTAGCCGCGCCGGTGCTACTGGCATCGCTGGCCATCGGCCTTGTGATCGGCGTGATCCAGGCGGCAACGTCGGTGAACGAACAGACGCTGACGTTTGTGCCCAAGCTTGCGATTACCGCCGTCGTGCTGGTGATCTTTGGCGGCGCGATGCTGGGTTTGATTGGCGATTTCACCAAGGAAATCTTCGACCAAATCGCGCTGACCGGCCGCTGAGGGCAAGCCCGTGATCCAGATGAACTTCGGCTTTGGCGCGCTTGAGGCCGAATTCTGGCGTTTTGTATTTGTGATGACGCGCATTGGTGCGGCTATGGTGGCCGCCCCGTTGTTCGGCATGGCTTCTGTTCCCTATCAGGTGCGCGTTGTGGTGACAGGCGCGATTGCGCTGTTGATTTGCGCCTGGACGCCGGTCGTCTCGCCGCCCGCGCTGCTTTCGCTGGCCGGTATGTTGAGCGTGGCCAATGAAGTGTTGCTGGGTTTGGCGCTGGGCTTTGTGCTGCAACTGACCTTTGCCGCGCCGACGCTGGCTGCCGAAATCATCGGCGGCGGCATGGGCATGTCGATGGCAACCACGGCCGATCCGGTCAGCGGGGCCAGCTCGCCAGCGCTTGGCCAATACTTTGCGGTTGTGCTGACAGTCATCTTTCTGGGCACCGGCGCGCATCTCAACTGGATTGCCTTGCTGGTGGAAAGCTATGTCGCATTTCCGCCCGGCTCTGCATGGTTTGCGCCCGAACGGTTCGAGCAGATGACGCAATTTGCCAGCATGATGTTCATCACCGCGTTGCTGATCGCGCTGCCCGTGACCCTGATACTGCTGCTGGTCCAGGTAACCACCGGGATCATCAGCCGCTCAGCCCCTGCGCTTAACCTGTTTTCGCTGGGCCTGCCTGCCGGTGTGCTGGCGGGGCTGACCGCGATGGTGGCCGCGGCCCCGCTGCTGACCGATTTCATGATCGACCTTTCCGCAACAGCCGTGGCGCAAGCCGCTGCGCTGCTGGCACAATAGGGGGGCCTTGAATCATGGCCGAGACCGAGGGCGAGAAGTCCTTTGCCCCTACAGAAAAACGCAAACAGGACGCCGCCAAAAATGGCGACGTCTTGCGCTCGCGCGATCTGGCGACGGCAGTCGGCGTTCTGGTCGGGGCCATCTGGCTGAAGTTTGCAGGGCCGTGGGTGTTCGATGTGATGCAGGACACGCTGCGATCATCATTGATCATCGACCGCGCATCGATTGAGGATTTTGCCCCTCGCAAGTTGCTTATAGGCGCGATGATCGTGGCATTGCCGCCGGTGTTCCTGCTGGGCGGGCTGGTGCTGGCATCGTCGGTGTTCTCGCAAATCGGCATGTCGGACGGGCGCTGGATACCGTCAAACCTTGCGCCCAAGGCATCGCGGATCAATCCGCTGTCAGGCCTGAAGCGCATGTTTGGCGCACAGGGCTGGATCGAACTGGGCAAAGGGCTGGCCAAGCTGGCCCTGATGGGCACCATCGCCTGGGTCTGGGGTTCGGGCGAATTGTCGAAGCTGATCAGCTTTGGCCATGGCGATATTCACGGGCAACTGGTGCTGGCATGGAACGCGATCACATCGCTCGCCTTTGCGCTGTCCTACGGCCTGATCATCATCGCGCTGATCGATTTTCCGATCCAGTGGCTGCGCCGCTTCTTCCGCCTGCGCATGACGCTGCAGGAAGTGAAGGATGAGTCCAAGGAATCCGAAGGTTCCCCCGAACAGAAAGGCGCGATCCGCCAGAAGCAGCGGCAATTTGCGATGGGCGCAATCCAGTCGGCCATGCTGAAGGCGCAATTCGTCATCACCAACCCGAGCCACTTTTCGGTGGCCATGATCTATGACCCCGAACTTGCGCCTGCCCCGGTCGTGCTGGCAAAAGGGCGCGGCGAAAAGGCATTGGCGATGCGCCAGCTTGCCGCAGAAATGGGCGTGCCGACGCTGGAAATCCCGCCGCTTGCACGTTCGGTCTATTTCACCACGCGCGAAAATCAGGTGATCCGCGAAGACTTGTACAGCGCGGTCGCCGTCGTTCTGGCGTTCGTCATGTCGTTGAAACGCGGCGATACGCCGGAACTACCCGCCATCGATGTGCCCATGCACATGCGGTTCGACGCAGAAGGGCGGCCAGAGCTTGTGGCAAGCCTTAACCCCCGCCTTGCGCAACCGTCCTAATAGTCATGGAAACAACCTCAGCCACTTCATCGAGCTCGGCCACCGCCCAGATCATTTCGTCGCTGGGGGCGGGCAGCGGCATTAACACGTCGCAATTGGCCGAACAGCTTGCCGCAGCGCAATTTGCGTCCCGCAAGGACCAGCTTGCCGCCAAGACGGAAAAGCTGACCGCGCAAATTTCCAGCGCGTCCAATCTCAGATCACTGATGACGACGCTGTCGAGCAGCATCGGCTCGCTCATCCGCACCGGTGATCTTGCGGTCAACCCGTCGATTACCAACGCCGGCGTGGCCAGCGTAACCAAGGGCACTGCCACCGGCAGCGGGTCATATTCGCTTGAAGTGACCAGCCTTGCCAATTCGCAGCGGTTGCTGATGCCAGCCTACCCTGCGTCAACCTCGCCCGTGGGTTCGGGCACGCTGACGCTGCGGTTTGGCACGGTTTCGGGGAGCAGCTTCAATCCTGACGCCACCCAGGCACCGGTCGACATTACCATTGCCGCCGGTGCAACGCTGGCCGATGTGGCCAGTGCCATCAACGCGTCGGGCTCAGGCGTCAGCGCCTATGTCGCCAATGGCACTGCGGGTGCGCAACTGGTGCTGAAGGGCAAGGAAGGCGCAACCAGCGGCTTCGTGCTGGAAGCGACCGAGACCGTTGGCGATCCCGGCCTTGCCAATCTGGCATGGACACCCGCGACAGACCTGACCCGCCTGAAAGGCACTGCAACCGACTCCGCCTATACCATCGATGGTGTCAGCTATACCGGCAAGAGCAACACCATCAACGATGCGGTGCCCGGCGTAAATCTGAAGCTGACGGCCACTAACATTGGCGCGCCCACCACGATCAATTTCAGCGATCCTTCGGGCAACATTTCAACCGCGATGACCGATCTGGTCGATGCGCTGAACGAAGTTGCCTCGCAGTTGAATTCGGCGATGAACAAGGACACCGGCGATCTGAACAATGATCCCGGCGCCCGCGCATTGCGCACCGCGCTGATTACCCTGGCCGGAACCAAGATCATGCCGAACGCGGCAGCGGACGAACCGTCGACGCTGGGCGACCTTGGCCTGAAGATTGAACGCAACGGCACGTTTATTCTTGATACGGACCGCCTTGCCAAAACCTTGAAGGACAAGCCGCAAGCGGCAGGTGCCATGTGGACGACGGGCGTTTTCGGCGTGTTTGGCACGATCGACAAAATCGCTCGCGCCGCAGCCTCAACCACCGGCGGTGCCTCGCTTGGCAATTCGATCACGCGCTATACCGCCTTGCAAAAGTCGGTCAGCGAAAAGTCGGCTACCCTCACTGAAAAGCAGGAAGACATGCGCCAGCGCCTCGTCTCGCGCTTTGCGGTGATGGACAACCGGGTGTCCGGTTCGCAATCCACCCTCTCCTTCCTCAAGGCGCAAATTGACGCCTGGAATTCGAGCGATAACTGATGCTGCACCACCGCAACGACCCTTCGGAAGCCTATCGCCGCGTTGATTTTGATGCGCGCGTACGT
>JADYXV010000146.1 GCA_020853995.1 Novosphingobium sp. | reverse complement strand
TTTTGCACACTGCGTGACACTATCGAAGCGGCAGTTGGCGTGGCACCGCAAATCTATCGGGCCGGACGTTATGGCGTTGGCCCGGCCACGGCTTCGATCCTGTCGGATTGCGGAATAACTATTGATACATCTGTCCGCGCCCGGTTTGATTATAGCTATAACGGCGGCGTCAATTTCCGCGATTTGCCGCTGCGCCCGTGGTGGATCGATAAAGCCAAAGAGCTGATGGAAATGCCGCTGACGACGGTGTTCTGGGGCTTGTTGCGGCAACAAGGCAAAGCGATTTACCCCGCACTGTGGCGCGCGCCACGTCTGCGCGGGGCACTGGCGCGGTTGGGCTTGCTTGAACGGATCGCGCTGACCCCGGAAGGCATCACGCTGGACGAGGCGATCAAGGGCATCGACATTGCCATCGATGATGGTTTGCCGATCCTTGTCTTTTCGTTCCACAGCCCGTCAATTTGCCCCGGCCACACTCCTTATGTCCGCAACGAGGCCGAACTCGACGCGTTTTACAACTGGTGGCGCGGCGTATTCACATATCTGGCCAAACGCGGGGTAAAGCCGGCGAGCGTGCGCGACATCAAGGCTGCGGCAAAAGTCTGACGCCAAAGTCGCCTTGGATGCCTTGCCAATCGGCCCTCGCCTGTGTACCGGCGACGGCGATGGGCCTGTAGCTCAGTGGTTAGAGCTGGCCGCTCATAACGGCTAGGTCGCGGGTTCAAATCCTGCCGGGCCCACCACCACCTTTCACGCCAACATTTGGGCGCTTTCATGCTGACGATTAATGGCATTACCGTGCGTCTGGGCGGGCGCGATATCCTGTCCGGGGCCACTGTGGCGGTGCCGCCGCGCGCCAAAGTCGGGCTAATCGGCCGCAATGGGGCTGGCAAATCCACACTGGTCAAAGCGATCATTGGCGAGATCGAGCCGGATGAAGGCTCGGTCGAAATGCCGCGCCGCACCAAGCTTGGGTATATCGCGCAGGAAGCGCCGAACGGGGTGAAGTCGCCGTTTGAAACGGTGCTGGAATCCGATGTCGAGCGGACAGAACTGCTCGCGGAATCAGAAGTCTGCACCGATCCTGACCGGTTGGGCGACGTGCATGAACGCCTGCTCGCCATCGACGCCTACAGCGCGCCATCGCGGGCCGCGCGCATCCTGATCGGCCTTGGCTTTGACGAGGAAATGCAGGCCCGCCCGCTCGACAGCTTTTCAGGTGGCTGGAAAATGCGCGTGGCTTTGGCCTCGCTGCTGTTTTCGGCTCCTGACGTAATGCTGCTCGACGAACCGTCGAACCACCTCGATCTTGAAGCCACGCTGTGGCTGGAGAACTTCCTCAAGTCCTATCCCGGCACGCTGATCGTGATCAGCCACGAGCGCGATTTGCTGAACAATGTGGTCGATCACATCGTCCACCTGCACGCCGGAAAGCTGATGCTGTACCCCGGCGGCTATGACAGTTTTGAACGCCAGCGCAACGAACGCCTTGCCCAGCAAGCCGCCGCCCGCGCCGCGCAAGAGGCGCAAGCCGGACGCCTGAAGGACTACATCGCCCGCAACAGCGCGCGCGCATCCACCGCCAAGCAGGCGCAATCGCGCGCCAAGATGCTGGCCAAGATGCAGCCCATTGCCGCGATGATCGAAGATCCTTCGCTCAGCTTCGATTTCCCCGATCCCGAAGAGTTGCGCCCGCCATTGATCACGCTCGATCTGGCATCGGTGGGCTACACCCCCGGCAAGCCGATCCTGTCACGGCTGAACTTGCGCATCGATCCTGATGACCGCATCGCTCTGTTGGGCCGCAACGGCAATGGCAAGACCACGCTGGCCCGCCTGATCGCCGCGCAACTGGCACCGATGGACGGGGAGATGCAGGCGACCGGCAAGATGCAGGTCGGCTATTTCACGCAGTATCAGGTAGAAGAACTGGCGGGCGCATCCACCCCGCTGGAACTGATGACCCGCGCGATGGATGGCAAATCGCCCGGCGCGGTGCGCGCTCAACTCGGCCGCTTCGGCTTTTCCGGACAGCGCGCGACATCGCAAGTGGGCACGCTATCGGGTGGTGAACGCGCGCGATTGGCACTGGCGCTCGTCACGCGCGATGCTCCGCACATGTTGGTGCTCGACGAGCCGACCAACCATCTTGATATCGATGCGCGCGAAGCCTTGGTGCAGGCGCTCAACACCTATCAGGGCGCGGTCATTCTGATCAGCCACGATCGGCACATGGTGGAACTGGTGGCTGACCGGCTGGTGCTGGTCGATGGCGGACCAGCCAAGCCCTATGACGGTGATATCGAGAATTACATCGACTTCATCCTTGGCCGCAACCAGCCCAAGACGGGGCAATCAGGCCAGCCCAAGGAAAAAGGCACATCACAGGACCGCAAGGCCCGTGCGATGGCGCGCGATGAATTCAAGGCTCTGAAGAAAAAGCAGACCGACGCAGAAAGTGCCGTCAACAAAATACAAGCCGAATTGGCGCAAGTTGACCGGGCGATGTTTGAACCCTCAGCTGCGATCCCCGCGCTTGCCAAGCTGCCGATGAGCGAGCTTTCACAACGTCGCGGCAAGCTGGCCCAGGAACTGGAAAAGGCCGAAGAGGCATGGATGCTGGCCGGTGAAAAACTCGAAGCTGCCGGTTGAAGCTGTCCGGGCTGTTGCCCCGAAATATCGTGCATAATGGATTGAATACTAGCCCCTTTCATGCGCGTGGTGTGATTGCAATACTAGCAATATCCATCTGACCCTATAAGCGATAACCGGCCACACCCATTTGGGCTATTACGCGTCGGAGTGTATGAATTCGCAAGGTCTTGCACATGGTGGATTGGCAACGCTCAAAAGCCGCTTGCCATGGTTGCTGGCCATTGCCGCTGCGCTGCTATGGGCAGCGCCAATGTTTTCGCTACTGGCACAAACAGCATGGCAGACCGAAGCTGGCAGCGTCGGGCCTCTGACGCTCATTCTTGGCCTTGCCGTCCTATGGCATGAGTTGCGCGCCCTGCACGAACGATATGCCAAAGGGTACAGCCTCGTTTTTGCAGCCTTCATGGTGGCCGGACTGGTCATCTATGCTTTTGCGATTGCCGTGTCGTTCACCACTCTGGCGGTGACAGCGGCGTGGATCGTTTTGGTTGCTGCGCTTTACTGGCTGTACGGGTGGGACGTCCTGCGCAGGCTGTGGTTTCCACTGCTGTACCTGCTTCTGGTCCTGCCCCTGCCATACAGCCTGACCTATTCGGCCGGTGCGTGGCTGGGTACGGCCCTTGCAAAATTTGTGTGCTGGTTCTTGCAGTTGGCACAGTTCGAAGCTGCCTATCGGGGCAATATGCTATATATCGACCAATACGAGCTATCGGTTGAACTGGCCTGTGCAGGATTAAGTTCCACAATCAGCCTTGTAGCCGTCAGCGTTTTGTATGCGCGCTGGATGCACAAAGACAACCCGATCAGGATTGCCGCGCTTCTGATATTTGCCTTCCCCATCGCGTTTGGCGCAAACCTTATGCGCGTGGCCATGCTGGCGCTGGCTGTGCACTGGTACGGGACGGGCGTTTTGGGGTCGTTCGTCCACCCCATGTCCGGCTTCATCAGCTTTGTAGTGGCACTATTGCTCAGCCTGGGTGTCGATCGTTTGCTTTCACTCGTCCTCAGGAAACGTGCATGACGGAGTTTGACCGAAGGCAAATGCTGATTGGCCTTACGCTGACCGCAGGTGCCGGACTTACGTACCTAAGCCAGCCGGAGCGGCGCGCTACAGCCGTATCAACGACCGCCTTGGCACAAGCAGCGCCAGACCGTATTGGCGCATGGCAAAGCGTGACCCTGCCCGATTTCGTCCTGCCCGTGGCTACCAGTCTGGAAAATGCGATTTACGATGCCCAAGTGATGAAGGGCTACCGCAACGCTGGCGGAAAATCGCTTTATTGCCTGATGGCATACGGGTCCATTCAGGATTATTCGCTGCAATTGCATCGCCCGGAAGTCTGCTATCCGTCGTCAGGCTTCACGATCACCAGCTTGACCGATATTGCGATAACCCTTGCTGGCAGGACTATTCCTGCACGGATCATGGTGGCGCAACGTGGCAACCGCAGGGAGACGGTGTTGTTCTGGACAAGGGTTGCCGATGCGTTTCCGCGTTCGCAATGGGAAGTGCGCCTGCAAATCTTCAAAGGCTTCTTTTCCGGCAGGCTTTCGGACGGCATCATCGTCCGACTTTCGACCACCGAATTCGAGGGTGAGGCTGCAATTGCACAACTGCGTCAATTCGCCACTGACGCGGCTGCAAAAATGCCGCCCGGTGCCGCCAGCTTGTTGTTCGGGAACGCGTGATCATGCACCGTCTGCCCTCGTTCCTGTCTCTTGTCGCAGCCTTTGTGCCGATCATCGCCGGGTGCAGTCCTGCTGCGCCAGATGGCCAGGTTCTGGCCCAGTTGGACGGGACCGAAATAACCCGCCGCGATCTTGCCGCTGAACCACAACAAGCAAAGATCAGCACGCAAATGCTGCTGGAACGGATCATCGACCGGAAGCTACTGGTACAGGCCGCCCGCGATCAGGGGCTGGATGCCGATCCGGAATATCTTGCCGCGTTCCGCCGCAGCCGCGAAGAACTGCTCGTTGCCGCCCTGCGCCGCAAGATCATCCGCACGTTACGCAAGCCAAACGATGTCGAACTGGTCCAATTGGTGTCCAACCGACCTTGGGCCTTCGACAAGCGGGAACTGATCAGGCTTAGCCCGGTTGCAGGGCAGGCAGCCGGCTTGCCTGACAAGACGATCGATACAGCACAACTTGACGCAGCCTTCGTCGATCTTGTTTCGCGCGATAACGAACCCGTCATTATCGATGGGGCGACATATCGCGTTATTGCGCGCAACGCCGCACCGCTTGCCGCGTCTGCCCAGGAACGTCTGGCGCGGGCTATTTGGCTGGAAGAACAGATCAACGCTGAAATGGTCCGCCTGTTGAATGAGGGTCGATCCGGAAGCGCCGTAAAATACAGTCAGGGTATGGGCCCTGGGGCAGAATAAAGCGTCGAAAAGACGGGGGAATAGCGATGGACAATGAAAAGCCGGCTGGCAAGAAGCGCCGATTTATCCGCACGCACACGATTGGCACTTTTGCCTTGGTGCTTGCCATAATCGTATCGCTTGGCCTGTCATGGCAGCTTCTCGAATATCGCGGACTGATGGCATTTCTGGCAGAATGGCAATTCAACCATCTCCGCAGGTTCTACCCGCTGGTGACCATTGCCCTGCTTACCTTAATCATAGAAATTCCGTTGATTGTCGTACTCGTTGCCCGGTCCAGATCGGCGCGCACCGAATACCTCCTGATCGAGGAACCGACAGCATTGCTCACCCGCTCCAAACTGGCGTACCGTGAACTTCTGTTCGTGGCAGCAGGGGTCGGCATCGCCGCGCTGGCGTTGGGCCTATATGCAAACTCGATCGGGCTTACCGCGACGGCCAAGCCAGTCAACGCGACCTCCTCGGAGGGCCCCATCCCTTCGGGAACGCGCTTGCAAATGGCAGGTGCACTCCGCCTTGACCGGATTGCACTGTACGAATCCGATTCCCTCTTTTTCGACCGTTCTTTGAAAGTGGCCCCTCTGCAAGCCGCGCCCAACCAACCGGTCCGCTTTCTTGTCGAAGTGGACGCACGCCAGCCAGGACCGGTGCGCAATGGCAAAATCGCAGGCGTTGCCGCATCAACTGCGGTCCCCGGCCCATTGATCACAATGTACCAGAATGCGGGCTTCAGAATGGCGGAAAGGCCAACCCTGATCGTGACATCAATGGAAACGGTGCGGATGCCGTTTGTTCGGACGGCGTGGACACTTGCAGCGATCGCCTTGCTGATTTTCGCCGTCGGCATGGCAGAGCGTTATTGGTACAAGCACCTTCACCGCCAGTATCTTGCATGGAAGGATCAGCCTGCAGGCATGCCGGGACCCCAGCGTAAGGAATGGTGGTCAACTTGGGGATGGCATAACTGACCGGCGACGTCTGGCAAACGCGGTACCTTCAAAAACAGCGGCATTACCAAAGGGCCAAACACCCACAATTTTAAAGCCTTAGCGCGCCGTTAACCTGTTTCCGGCATCATTTAACAACAGGAAATTCGGCATTACGCTGATAATGTCGAATTTCCCGTCCTTGATTGCGCTGATAATGGCCGCTGCTGGTGCCGGTGCTGCGCTATCGCCTGCACCGGTTGCCAATTATGGCACCGGAACGGTCAGGACTGCCTCGGGAAATATCGCCCCGGCTACCGGTTCAGCAGGAAGGCTCGTGATAGAACGGGCGGACGACGGCTTTTTTTATATGCCAGCCACAATAAACGGATCGTCAGTCCGTTTTTTGATCGACACTGGCGCAAGTATGGTCATCCTGCCGCGTCCCGTAGCTGATGAAGCCGGGATCACAGGAACCAGTCGCGCCACGGCGACAACCGTGGGCGGCCCCCAAAGCGTAGACCTGGCATCGATCCGGTCGCTGAAGGCTGCTGGCATCACGCTTCGGGACGTGCCTGTGGCGATACAGCACAGCGGCATGTCCATCCCGCTGCTTGGCATGGACACGCTTGCCGATATCGGTCGCATTGAAATTGACGGTAACCTGTTGACGGTCCATCCGGCCAGCGCGCCGTCAGGCCAGCCTTCCAGGAATTAAGCCAAGGCTGGAACTTGCTTCAGCCCAAGGTACTGCTTGCCGTATTTGAAAGCCGCCAAAAGGCCCATACCGGCAAGTGCCAACATCCATGCCGGTGGTTCCGGAACGGCGGGCGGCGGGGTTTCGGGTGCGGTTGTATCTGCCTGGGTTGGAATGCCTGCAAAAGTGCCCGGACGCGTTTCTGACGGTATCGTCCGCAACGCCGTCAGAGGGTTTGCCTCAGGCCTCACCAAACCGGTGTCTGTGCCACCAACACCGGGAACAGCGTCCGCAAGCGGGTTGCTGTTGGTAGTCAAGGCAGCGACGGGTACAGGAGCATCTTCCGTGATGATGCCGGCTGGCGCCGTTCCGGGGATCAACCGCTGCGCACCACGCCGACGGGCCTCAGGCCGCGTACCGTTGCGGTCAACCAGATATCCGGCAGAGTATGCTACAACTTCAGGTTCACCCACGCTGACGAAAGCAGCCGCTGGTGCTTCGGGCAGCAAGAACATCGCGCGCGTCACGGATTCCGTGAACGTGCCCGCCATACCAAGGGCAACAAGCGCAGCCATCGAAACCCGCAGGCGCGTTGCCAGACGTATTAGCTTGTTGGTCCGCATGAATTTTGCCCTGTGTAAAACCGCTTGGATCTTTTCCGGGCCGGTAATCCAACAAGTTGGTTAAACCGCCCGTAACCATGACGTTACTAC
The DNA here is from genome assembly GCA_020853995.1 of Novosphingobium sp. Taxonomy (GTDB): domain Bacteria; phylum Pseudomonadota; class Alphaproteobacteria; order Sphingomonadales; family Sphingomonadaceae; genus Novosphingobium. The sequence goes on along the minus strand of JADYXV010000146.1, from coordinate 1,603 downwards.
AGTTGGCAAAAGATTAGTCAAATGCTTAACCTTAGTTCAGCGACCCCGTCACATCCAACATAAGACGGTGTTCCAAATTGCGACAACTTTGGCACACCTCGTTAACACCCCGCGAAAATCTTCCTATATTTTCGAGACTTCACGTACTTATGCGCAGGGTGGGCTAAGCCTTACCTAAAGTTGCATTTGCTAAAACAGCAGCATGTCGCAAACCCGAAACACGCTTCAGTCTTTGCGCAAATGGCGGCCAGATGCCATTCTGGCTGTCGCTGTCGCAGCGGTTTTCATCGCTTCGGTGTTTGCACCACGAGGTGGCAGCGCCGTTCTACTGCTTCCTCTCAACAATCATGGGGGGAAAGCCGCATTGGAATGGGCATTGGCCCACAACGCACGCGTCATTGGGCGTTCCGTCATTGGCGGGATTGTCCTTGACCACGCACCTGAACAAACTTTCGTAAAAGCGCTCGAGGCAGGGGTGCTGGCTATTTCTGTCCCTGCGGCTGCATGTATCAGCCCACCGAGGAGCAATCGTTAAAATGGACGAGTTGCACAAGATACGATCTGTCGGAATGCGCGCCCTGGCCATGATCTGTGCTGGCGGCACAGTGGTCGTCTGGGGCGGAACATTCTTTGCCCAAACCGGCATCATGCCCGCCATTGCAGCTACAGCAATTGCGGCGTTGGCGGCATGGCTGACCATGCAAGGGCTATGCGATGCGCCCGCCAGAAGCACGATGGCCGGTGCTGTCATGAACTATCCGATGATCCTGCTTTATCAATGGTCAGGCTTCCCTTGGATGATCGACATGCACATGGTCTTTTTTGCTGCGCTTGCGGTAATTGTGATCCTTGCTGATTGGCGGGCCATATTGACTGCCGCCACGCTCACCGCCCTGCACCACCTTGTCGGCAATCTGTTCGTTCCACAGTTTGTATATGGCGATAACGGAAACATCCTGCGCGTTCTTCTGCATGCGGTGATCGTCGTCATCGAAACAGGCGCGCTGGTCCTGTTAAGTTCGCAGTTGGTAAACCTTATCGGCCAACAAGCCGCCGCCCGATCTGCAAAAGAAGACGCCGAAAGAATTGTCGAAGCTGAACGTGCCCGCGTTGCGCGAGAACAACAAGTTGTGATGGATGCAGTTGCCGACCGCCTGGACTTGCTGGCATCAGGCGATCTTTCCTCAACGATTTCGGCATCGTTCCCGGCGGCTTATACGCGGCTGCGCGATAGCTTGAATGCCGCAACCCGGGACCTCAACCGGTTGGTCACCAACGTATCCACCGTCACCGCGCAAATCGCTCAGGGCGCATCAGAGATCCGTTCTGCTTCAGATGATCTGGCAAAGCGCACAGAACAACAGGCCAGTGCGCTGGAACAGAATTCCTCCACAACCCGCGATCTGACGACCGCCATTCAAAAAACCGCTGCGGATGCCAACGGAACCCGCAAGACTATCGAAGACACGCAAAGCTTTGCCGAAGCGGGCGGTGGTGTGGTCTCACGCGCTGTCGATGCAATGACCGAAATCGAGAAGTCCGCCAATGAAATCGGCCAGATCATCAGCGTGATCGATGGCATCGCGTTCCAGACCAACATCCT
>JADYXV010000145.1 GCA_020853995.1 Novosphingobium sp. | reverse complement strand
TGGATGCCATACTGTCGTTGAAGGCCAAAAACTTCGATTCGATGTGGTTGACTTTGCATTCGGCGTGCCTGGTTGGGACCACGAGCGCAAGAGAGGCTGGTCAGCTACCCGGGAGCGCTCATTGATTGGCCGGTCTAAGAACGTGGCAGTCTTTGAATGCCAAGGCCGTTTTACTCAACGATACCGTATGTTCATCGAACACCTCAGCCATGATGTGGGCAGCAATGTCCATAAGCCATCACTCTACGTTCAGGGCGAGGATGAGGACATATGGGACCTGAGTGAAACCAATCTACTCGGTGATATGCGCTTCCACTAGGATTTCATGTCGCATCCATGTTGCACGGAGCAGCCGGACACGCCCGGAAACAACGGGATTCGGCGGTTTCCACTGGCAACATAGCGTAATTCATTTCCGCGCCTCGCAGAAATCTAAGTAATTGAATTTGCTTGGAAATATTGGAGGCCCGAGCCGGAATCGAACCGGCGTAAACGGATTTGCAATCCGGTGCGTAACCACTCCGCCATCGGGCCTCGATCGCAGGTGCTGCGTGGTCCGGCGCGGTTAGCCCGAAGCGCGGCTTGCCGCAAGTGGTTCTTGCAAGCGATCAGTCTGCGGGCGCAAACGACAGGCGGCGCGCGGTGATGTCAACGCCTTCGAGGCGCAATGCCAGGCGCTGTCCGGGGGCCGCGCCGGGAATTTTGGCGCGTGTGACGACCGGCAGATCGACCAATTGGACGCGCGCTGATTCGCCGTCTGTATCGGTGACGCAAGCCGCAAAGCGTTCACCCTCGCGGCCGTGGAGCATGACGGTTTCGGCAAGGTCGATCACGGCGCGATCAATCTGGCCGGAGGTGGCGCTGGCTTTGGCCATGACCGCAGGCAGGCGGCGAAAGGCGTCTTCAACGGCATCGGGAACGGGCTTGCCGTTCATCACCGCCAGCGTGGCGCGAATGACATAGCGGTCTGCCAGCCTGCGCAACGGCGCGGTGGCATGGGCATATGTGGCAGCGATTGCTTCATGCCACGGGGTGACGCCGGGAATCCACGGCGCATAGCCAGCGCCGTTGCCTGCGCGGCGAATGGCCAGCATGAAAGCGGCGTGATGGGCATTTTCAGGATCGAGCGTGCGTTCCAGCGATTTGAGGTCCATGCCTTCAGGCCAATGCAGGCCAAGCCCGGCAGCGGTTGAACGCAAGCGCGACAATGCTTTGGCGCTGGGGCCTGCCATAACGCGGAACAGGCCGGTGCCCGCCTGTTGCAGCGCGGCGGCGATGGCGAGATTGGCCGAGAGCGAAAGCGCTGCGTTGTGGCGTTCGGATGCCAGCAGCGGGCGGAAAGCAAGGCCGTAGCGCCCACCGCCCAAAGCTTCGACTTCCTGCTCTGGCGGATCGACCCGAACCGCGCCGCGTGCAGCCTCGGCCACATCCATGCGCGCGGCAAAGTTGGCGAACACGGGCGGGAGTTCGGCGTCTGTAACGCGATCATAAGCCAGCTTGGCGCGGCTTTTGATAAGTGCGCGTTCGGCAGCTTCGAGCGTCGCCATCCCATCGGGCGCGAGGCGGACGGTGAAGATGACGGCGGGGCGCGGTCCATCGGGCAAAAGGCTGGCGGCGCGTTCGGACAGGACCTGCGGGTAAAGGCCTGCCTTGCCATCGGGCAGGTACACGGTTTCACCGCGTTTCCACGCTTCGGCATCCACAGCATCACCATCATCGACGAACCACGATACGTCGGCAATGGCATAGAACAGGATCAGATCGTGGCCGGATTGTTCAATCCAGAACGCCTGATCAAGATCGGTGGAACTGGCCGGATCGAGCGTGACGAACGGAATGGCAGTCCGGTCAACATGGTCTGTCAACCCGCGCGAGGCCGCCAATTCGGCAGCGGCGATGACGAGCGGCGGGAAGCCTTCGGGCACCTGATACTGGGCGCGAATGGCCGCAAGGCCCGCTGTCAGCGCGCCATGCGGATCGTGGATAGCCTTCATGGATCAACAAATTCAGGGGCGCGCTTTTCCATGCCAGCGCGGACGGCTTCGATCTGGTTTCTGGAATACATCAGGTCGTGCTGAGCCTTGGATTCGGCCATCAGCACATCTTCAACGTCCATATCGGGCGTGCGGTTTGACAGCATCTTGGCACCGCGCACTGCCGTCGGGCTGTTGCCCGCGATGGTCTGGGCCAAGGCCATAGCTGCGGCCAGCGGATCTGTGCTGACATGTGTGGCAAAGCCCAGGCGGACGGCTTCCTCGCCGGAAAATTCGCGGTGCGTATAGGTCAATTCGCGCAGGACATCATCGCGCACATTGCCGCGCCACAGGACATAGCCCGCCATATCGGGGACAAGGCCCCACTTTACTTCCATGATCGCCAGCCGCGCATCAGGCGCGATAAAGCGGATGTCTGCGCCGCTGGCGACTTGCAAGCCGCCGCCGAAACATACGCCATGTACAGCAGCGATGACGGGCATCGGCAGATTGCGCCAGACCATGGCCGCCTGTTGCGGACGATTGGCCTTGCCGTGGGTGCGGTCAACCAGATTGCCGCCCTCACCCCAACGATCCGTGTCGGCCATGCTGGCAAGATCAAGCCCCGCACAGAACGACCGCCCCGCCCCCGACAGGACAACGCAGCGTACGCCCTTGGCATTATGGAGGTGGTGACCGGCTGCGATGATCGCTTCGAACATGGCATCATCGAGCGCATTCATCTTGTCCGCGCGATCAAGCATAACATGCGCGACGTGATCGGCAATCGTGATGGTCACGCGATCATGGAAGTTCTGGATTGCATTGGTCATGGCTGGCATCCGCTGTTGTACTGGCTTTGCGTCAACGAGAGATTGCGCGGCTTGCCCCCAACCCCTTCCCCCTTCGACAAGCTCAGGATGAAGGGGGAGGAGCTTTTGTTCAGGCTGCGGAGGAATTGACGCCCATCGATTGCAGGTAGCGTTTGATGTTGCGCGCGGCCTGACGCAGGCGCTGTTCATTTTCGACCATCGCGATACGGACATAGCCTTCGCCATCTTCGCCATAACCGACGCCTGCGGCCACGGCGACTTCGGCATGGGTCAGCAATTGCTTGGAAAATTCAAGGCTGCCCAGATGCTTGAGCGCGGGCGGCAGTGGTGCCCATGCGAACATCGACGCTTTGGGGCTGGGGATTTCCCAACCGGCGCGGGCGAAGGCTTCGACCATCACATCGCGGCGTTTCTGATAGAGTTCGCGGTTCTTGGCCACGATATCCTGCGGACCGTTCAGTGCCGCGCAGGCTGCTGCCTGGATGGGGGTGAACGCGCCGTAATCGAGGTAGGATTTGACGCGCTTCAATGCCGCGATCAGGCGCGGATTGCCCACAGCGAAGCCGACGCGCCAACCGGCCATAGAGAACGTCTTGGACATCGAGGTAAATTCGACCGCGATATCCTTGGCGCCCGGCACTTCGAGGATGGAGCGCGTGGGGTTGCCATCAAAATAGAGTTCGGAATAGGCAAGGTCGGACAGGACCCAGACCTTGTTTTCCTTGGCCCAGGCGACAAGCCGTTCATAGAATGCAAGATCGACCGTTTCGGCGGTGGGGTTTGACGGGTAATTGACGATCAGCACTGACGGGCGCGGGACCGAGTACTTCATCGCGCGATCAAGCGAATCCCAATAGCGTTCGTCCGGCGTGGTCGGCACAGAACGGATCGTGGCGCCTGCGATGATGAAGCCGAAGGTGTGGATGGGGTAGCTGGGGTTGGGCGCAAGCACGACATCGCCCGGCGCGGTGATCGCCGTGGCGAGGCTGGCCAGCCCTTCCTTTGACCCCATCGTCATCACGACTTCGGTTTCGGGATCAAGTTCCACGTTGAAACGGCGGCCGTAGTAATTGGCCTGCGCCTTGCGAACGCCGGGGATGCCGGATGATGCCGAATAGCCATGAGCATCGGGTTTGCGCGCGACTTCGCACAGCTTGTCGATCACGTGAGCTGGCGGCGGCAGATCGGGGTTGCCCATGCCAAGGTCGATGATGTCCCTACCGGCGGCGCGCGCCGCGGCCCGCATCGCATTGACTTCGGCGATAACGTAGGGCGGCAGGCGCTTCATGCGGTAGAATTCTTCGTCCACGGATGTTTACTCGTATGGATAGGCGCGGCAGGAGCGCCGCAATTCATGCCCTTACGCCAAATGACAACGCGTGGAAACCTTGGTCTTGTCTGGAAGCAAGAGGGCTAACAAGCTGTCACATGGCGTGTATAGATGAAGCGCAAACAACGGCAGGGAACCCGACATGACAGACAAGACGATCACGGATTCGGTCGTTTTCGAAGACCTGTTCCGCCAGCAAGGTGAGGCGATGCGCGCAATGTTCGCGCCGCTGATGCCATCGGGCGCGGCGAGCGCGGTTCCTGATCCTGCAGACATGCAACACTGGGCTATGTCTGCGGCCAAGCTTCAGAAGATGTGGCTTGATTTTGGCGCAGAGCAATCGGTGCATGTCGAGCCGATGCTGGTGCAGATGGGTGACATCGGCAAATGGACGCAGACGTTCATGCAGATGGCCGGGCAGTTGCCAATCGCTCAGGCCGAAACCCAGATGCGCCTGTGGAACGAGGGCATGGCGCTGTGGACGTCAGTGCTGGGGCAGTATTCCGGCGGCACTTTGGCGGGGAATGTGCCTGCGCTGCCCCGCAAAGACCGGCGCTTTGCCGACAAGCGCTGGCAGGACCAGCCCGCCTTTGCGCTGCTGCATCAGACTTATCTGTTCCTGTCCGAAAAGCTGCAACAGATGGCGCAGGACGCGCAAGGATTGCCGCCTGAACGCAAGGAACAACTGATCTTTGCCACAAAAGTTGTCACCGAAGCGCTGTCGCCTGCCAATTTTCCCTTTACCAACCCGGTGGTGATTGAACGGACGATGGCGACCAAGGGGGAGAACCTGGTCAAGGGCGTTGAACATCTGCTGAGCGATTTGCGCAAAGGGCAGTTGACTCATACCGATCCGTTGGCGTTCGAACTGGGCCGCAACATCGCGATGACGCCGGGCAAAGTGGTGCATGAAACACCGCTGTTCCAGTTGATCCATTACACGCCGACCACCGACGAAGTGTTCGAAACGCCGCTGCTGATTTTTCCGCCGTGGATCAACCGGTTCTATATCCTTGATCTGAACCCCCAGAAAAGCTTCATCCGCTGGGCCGTTGCACAGGGCCTGAGCGTATTCGTGGTGTCGTGGAAATCCGCCGATGCATCGATGGCCGAT
>JADYXV010000144.1 GCA_020853995.1 Novosphingobium sp. | reverse complement strand
AGTTCCCGCTAGGTGACAGCGGCATGCGCCTGACCAGCCGTGTCAGCTATGCTTACGAAGATGGAAAATACAGCTTCTCCAATACTTTGGCATCGCCCCTGAACGAATTGCTGCGCGGTGAAAACCGCAACATCGTGGATGCTCAAATTGCGGTTGACCGCATTCCTCTGGCAGGCGGGGAAGGGTTCGCTCGCTTCTGGGTGAAGAACCTGACCGATGAGAACAACCTGGTGCGCGCAATTGACTTTGGCCAGCTTGGCTATGGCGGTGGCTACTTTGCCGATCCGCGCACTTACGGCCTGACCGTTGGGGTGAAGTTCTGATCTGATTGCATCTACCTCCCGGCTTCGTGCCGGGAGGTAGACAAATAAAAGACCCCTTCCGCGCTGCGGGAGGGGTCTTTTGTGTTTTCCGGCAGATGCGGAGATGCGATGCGTCCGGCCCCCGGTTGGCCGGACGCGCAATTGGTGTTCAGGCCTTTGCGGCGCTACGGCCCGCTTCCCGACCGAAAAATGTGCAGTCTGCAAGGCTGAGGCCCGACGAATAGCCGTGACCCCACGCAGGCAACCCCGAGGTGCAGCGCCCTGCGGCAAACAGGCCGGGAATGGCCTTTCCGGAACGATCAAGGACTTCGGCCTGTGCGCTTGTTTTGAGGCCGCCCAATGTGAAGAAGCTGAAATAGCTCGTCTCGAAATTCAGTTCGAGCGCGACAAAGGGTGATTGGTCAAGCGGCTTCAGGATGGGCACCTGTTTGTCGAACAACGGATCACGGCCTTCGCGAGCGTGGGCGTTGTAGACGGCCATCGTGGCGGACAATGTGCCAGCGGGCATTTCAAGCTCTGCTTCGACTTCGTCCCACGTCTCGCCCGTTGCGGCGATTGAGATTCCTGCAAAATCGGGGGGCTGCTGGAAATGGGCAACGTCGAGCAGAAGGTACACTTTGCCGCCAGGTTGATCCACCGCGCAACGGCTTACGCGGCCATGATAGCAGTCTTCGTTGATGAAGCGTTGGCCTTGGATGTTTACAAAAACACCGTTGGCGTGAGTTTCGGGCATGGTCCAGGGGCAGGTGGTGAAGAACTGGTCCATGTGGATGGGATCACCGCCCACCGAAGCGCCCAGTTCGATACCGATGCCATCGTCCTTGTCACCGATCGGGCTGTTTACGCGGAATGTGTCCGGGCAGTATTTGCGGCGCATTGCTTCATTGAAAACAAAGCCGCCGGTAGCCAGAACCACACCCTTGCGTGCGCGCACGAACTTGTCCGTGTTGTCTATGCGTACAACGGCACCGACGATACGATCACCCTCGGTAATCAGGGCCTGCGCGCGCGCATCGACTTCTATGTGTGTTCCCAAAGAACGCGCGCGCGCTTCGAGGACATCCACCAGCGGACGACCGCCACCCCATCCCATATGCTGGATGACGTGGCCGCGCGGGGCTGGCTTTGCAGTCTTGTAAAATGGCGCAGCGGCTTCGCTGCCTGACCAGATCAACGTGGAATCGTCGGTGGGTTCAATCAGCTTTCCGGGCAGGTAGTTGCCGCGATATGGTACGCCCTGATCCTTCAGCCATTGATAGTGGCGCACCGCCTCGCGGCCATAGAGTTCACACTTGGCATCATCGACACAAGGGCCTTGGGCCAGTTTGAGATAGGCTGTGAAGTCTTCGACAGTGTCGTCAAATCCGGCGGCTTTTTGCGCATCTGTGCCACCGCCTATGTAGATTTCGCCACCTGACAGCGCCGATGCGCCACCGCTACCCGAACTGCGCTCGAACAGAATAACGTCAGCGCCTGCTTCGCGCGCTTCGATTGCGGCACATGCCCCGGTCGCGCCGAAGCCGATTATGGCAACGTCGGTCTCAAAATCCCAATGCGGGACCGCTGCCATTTCAAGCGGTTTATGCTGCGAATAAGCGATCATTTCGACCTTCCACTCCAAACCCGGCCTCACACGTCATTCATGCCTGTGTTGGCCCCATCGCCGGGCCTGCCCCGGATCGACTTCTTGAACGCATTTCTGCGCTGCATTCGTAAATTATCATTGCATTCGATACGCAAATGGTCAATTGAAAAGCATATCACCTTTGGATATTGGCGTTTTTCGAATCCAGTGCGACGGTCAATGCGTCAGTGCTGAAATGCTTAGGGAGAGCAGGCCTCGTGCAGGGCGCAGATCACATCGACCTTAACGGCCAGGTGGCTATTGTCACCGGTGGCACGCGTGGTCTTGGTCGGCAGATTGCCGGGGCTTTGGCGAGCGCTGGTGCATCGGTAACTGTTTGTGGCCGGACTGAACCTGACAGTTTGCCAGAGGGCGTTTCGTTTCAGGCCGCAGACATTCGTGATCCTGATCAGGCGCAGGCCTTCGTCGATGCGGTCGTGCGCCAACATGGCCGTCTGGATATTCTGGTGAACAATGCCGGTGGTTCGCCTCACGCCGCGGCAGCTACGGCGAGTGCACGCTTTTTTGACGCTATCCTGAAGCTCAACCTGCATGCGGCGATGTATATGTCACAAGCTGCATTCGCGCCGATGAAGGCGGGCGGAGGTGGCAGTATTGTTAACATCTCCAGCGTTTCAGGTATCAGGCCATCGCCGATGACTGCCGCATATGGTGCGGCCAAGGCCGGGTTGCTGAGTTTGACGCAATCCCTGGCGCAGGAATGGGGGCCGGATGGTGTGCGTGTAAACGCGATCATCGCCGGTCTGATGCAGACCGAAAACGCCGAAGAAACCTATGGTGATGCTGCTGCGCAGGCGGCGGTTGCCAAATCATTGCCGCTACAGCGCATGGGCACGGGGATGGATGTTGCCGGTGCAGTTTTGTGGCTCAGTTCCCGTCTTGCTTCATGGGTCAGCGGCGCGCGTATCAATGTCGATGGAGGGGGCGAGCGCCCTTATTTCCTCGATCTCGTGAAAGGAAATTGACGGCCATGAGCATCAAGGCGCTGGGCTATGTCAGGATCGAAACGGCAAAGGCCGAAGCGTGGGACCACTTCATGACGCAAGTGGTTGGTGTCATGCGTGGTGATGCGCCAGCGGCTGGCGTTGCAACCTATCGCATTGACGGGCGTCCGTTCCGGTTCTGGGTTGAACGCGGGCAGGCGGACCGGCTTGTGGCGGCCGGATATGAAGTGGGCAATGCAGACGAATTGGCGGCATTGCGCGCAAGGATTGCGAGGCTGGGACGTGAAGTCGTGGATGGCGATGCAGCAGGTGCAAAGGCGCGCGGCGTGGACGCTTTTTTTGCAACGACTGACCCGTCCGGAAATGGTCTTGAGTTCTTCTGTGGCGACAAGCGCGACGACGTGGAATTTGTGTCGCCTGCCGGTGTCAGCGGGTTTGTAACCGGCGACATGGGCATGGGCCATGCTGTTTTTGCGACGCCCAATTTTGAAGAATCCCACGCCTTTTACAAGGTGATCGGCTTTGGCGATACGGACATTCCGCGCTTCCGTTTTTCGGATGATCCGCAAGATGCAGGCATGGGCTTTGCGTTTATGCATGCTGCAAATGGTAGGCACCATTCGGTGGCCATCGCTGAAATGCCGGTGCCGCCATCAGGGTGCATCCATCTGATGCTGGAAATGAAAACGCAAAGTGACGTTGGCAAATGCCATGACCGGATGCGCCTGCACAAGGTTCCTGAAAGCGCGACGATCGGGCGGCATGTCAATGACCAGACGTTTGGCTTCTACATGCAGACGCCATCAGGTTTCGACATTGAAATCGGTTCAGACCCGTTAGTCATCGACCCGGCAAACTGGACGCCGACCGCGCATCTTGTGCCCAGTGAATGGGGCCATGTCTGGACTTGGCAAAAAGCGCTTGAAGAACAGCAAGGAGAATCTGCGTGACCGCCAGAATGCTCGACAAAAGGATGAGCGCAGGCGACATCGTCGCGCAGTTATCCGACGGAATGACGATTGGCATTGGTGGCTGGGGACCGCGCCGCAAGCCAATGGCGCTGGTGCGTGAAATCCTGCGGTCGGACTTGAAGGATCTCACCGTAGTCGCCTATGGCGGGGCAGATGTGGGCATGTTGTGCGCGGCGGGCAAAGTGCGCAAACTGGTGTTTGCGTTCGTCAGCCTTGATGCCATCCCGCTTGAACCCTGGTTCCGCAAAGCCCGCGAAAGCGGCGCGCTTGAAGTGCTGGAACTGGACGAGGGCATGTTCCAGTGGGGTCTGAAGGCAGCAGCCTTCGGCTTGCCGTTCCTGCCGACGCGGGTGGGCCTTGGCACCGATCTTGCCGAGTTGGGCGGGTTGAAGACCGTGCAATCGCCCTATGATGATGCCGAAACGCTGATCGCGATGCCTGCACTGAAGCTGGATGCTGCGCTGATCCATGTGAACCGCAGCGATTGGCGCGGCAATGTGCAAGTGTTCGGACCGGACATCTATTACGACGAATGGTTCGCCCGCGCGGCGGCCAAGTCGTTCGTATCGTGCGAGGAACTGGTCGACCGGATGGAGGATCATTACCCTGACAACGCAGCAGCCAACGTGTTCGAACGCTGCTTTGTTTCGGGCGTGGTGGAAATGCCGTGCGGGGCGCATCCCAGTTCGATGCCACCGCACTATGGCTGGGATATGAAGGCGTTCAAGGCCTATGCCGACAGTGCGCGCGATCCGGGCGATTGGGATGCGGTGAAAGACCGCTTCGTGGGCGCGACAGAAGCCGAATACCTTGCAAACATTGGCGGAAAGGAGGCGGTGACGGGCTTGCCCTTGCCGATTTTCTGATGAGCAACAGTACCCTTGTAGACTTGTGCATCGTCGCCTGTTCCGAGGCGTTCCGCGACAATGGCGAGATCGTCGCGACAGGTGTTGGCCCCGTTCCGCGTCTGGCTGCGGGCCTTGCCAAGCTGACCCATACACCCGAATTGATGATGACCGACGGCGAGGCCTATCTGGTTGAACAGCCGGTGCCGTTGGGGCCGCGCAAGTATGATGACCGGAAGCCCGCAGGCCACCTGCCATTCTCGCGCTTTTTCGACAGCGCGGTGTGGTCTGGCCGCCGCCATGCGATGGTGACGCCAACGCAGCTTGATCGCTTTGGCCAGATCAACCTTTCGTACATGGGCGGCACATACCAGAAGCCCAAGACCCAGATGCTGGGTGTGCGCGGGTTTCCGGGCAATACGATCTATCACCCCAATTCGTTCTTCTTCCCCGCACATGGACCGCGCGTGTTCGTGCCGGAAGTCGATATGATTTCAGGCGTCGGCTACAATCCGTCCAAGCGCACACCGGGCGGTAATTTTTCTGCCGTGGATTTGCGCGTGATCGTGACAAACTTGTGCGTGATGGACTTTGCAGGTCCTGAAAACGCGATCCGTGTGGTGTCTTTGCACCCCGGCGTCACGTTTGACGAAGTGCAGGCAGCCACCGGATTTGAACTCGCCCAAGCCGGGACGATGACCGAGACGGCAATGCCAAGCACGGAGGCGCTGGAGGTGATCGCTGCGCTTGATCCGCACAATATCCGCGCCAGCGTGATCAAAGATAACCCGCCCGCCGTGCGGGCCGCCTGAGGAGAGACGCGATGACAGATCTGGTCGAACCAAAACAGGTGGATATCGTTTACGAGACGGAGGAGCCAGTCCGATACGAAGTGATCGACAATGTGGCGTGGATCACGATGAACCGGCCGCAGTTCAACAATGCCCAGAACGGGCAGATGACGTATGCGCTGGACGATGCATTTGGCCGTGCGGTCAAGGATGACGCAGTGCGCTGCATCGTGCTGGCAGGCGAGGGCAAGCACTTTTCGGCTGGCCACGATATCGGCACGCCGGGGCGCGATCTTCATCATGAATTCGACAAGCGGCTGATGTTTCCGCCCCACACGAACAAGCCCGCTGCCGAATTGCTATATACGCGTGAACAGGAACAGTACCTTGGCATGTGCCGTCGCTGGAGGGACATCTCCAAGCCAACCATTGCCATGGTGCAGGGCGCCTGCATTGCGGGCGGGTTGATGCTGGCATGGGTATGCGATCTGATCGTCGCATCGGAAGACGCGTTCTTTCAGGATCCTGTCAATCCGCTGATGGGCATTCCGGGCGTTGAGTATTTTGCCCACGCCTATGAACTGCCGCCGCGCGTGGCCAAGGAATTCCTGCTGCTGGGTGAACGGATGCCCGCCGCGCGCGCCTATGATTTCGGCATGGTCAACAAAGTGGTGCCGCGTGCGGAACTGCGCGACGCCACGGCCGTCTGGGCAACAAAGCTGGCAGGGCAGAACCGGCTAGGCAACTGGCTGACCAAGCAGGCGGTGAACCACGTCGAGGAACTGCGCGGCAAGCGGGCAGCGATGGATGCGGTGTATCACATGCACCACTTTGCCCATGCGCAGAACGACCTGGTGACCGGCAATTCGATTGCAGGCGTCAGTGGCAAATCGGCTGCAGCGGCGAATAAGGCTGATCAATCCTGATGGGCGATGCACTTGCCACTGTTTTGACCAAGCGTCTGGGATGCCGTTTGCCGGTGATCCAGACCGCGATGGGCTGGGTTGCCAAGCCTGAACTGGTGGCCGCATCCAGCAATGCAGGCGCGTTCGGGTTCTTGGCCTGCGCCGTGATGCAGCCTGCCGAGGCGCGCGAGGAAATTGCCCGGCTGCGTGATCTGACACCGCACAATTTCGGGGTGAATTTTCACAGTTTTCAGCCCGGTGCCGATCAGATCGTTCAGGCGATTTTGGCGAACAAGGACCGTGTACGCGCGGTCAGCTTCGGGCGCGGGCCGGATGCAAAGATGATCGGCGCATTTCGCGATGCAGGTATCTTGTGCATCCCCACCGTCGGTGCGGTGAAACACGCGCAAAAGATGGTGCAACTTGGCTGCGAGATGGTGACGGTGCAGGGCGGCGAGGGCGGCGGGCATACCGGCGCTGTGCCAACCACGGTGCTGTTGCCGCAGGTGCTGGACGCTGTTGATGTGCCCGTGGTGGCTGCAGGCGGTTTTGGCGATGGGCGCGGCCTTGCCGCAGCGCTGGCTTATGGTGCTGTGGGTATTGCGATGGGAACCCGCTTTCTGATGACCGCCGAAAGCCCGGTTCCGCAAGCGCCCAAGGCGGCCTACGTCAAGGCGGGTACCGGCGATATCGCGGTTTCCACCAAGGTTGATGGCATGCCGCAGCGCATGATCCTGAACCCGCTGCTCCGCCGGATCGAGGCTTCGGGCAAGCTGGCGATGTGGCTGCGCGCGATGGAAGCTGGCCTTGCCATGAAGCGGCAGAATGGCTGGAGCGTGGGGCAGGTTATTGCCAGCGCCCGTGCGATGACTGCCCATGGCGAGATGCCGCTGGCGCAAGCCATTATGGCAGCGGCCGCGCCGATGATGATCATGCGCGCGGTCGTGTCTGGCGATGCCGAACAAGGTTTGATGGCAACCGGCGTTGTTGCCGGAAGGTTGGGCGATCTGCCCACGTGTGCCGACCTTATGGAATCCATCGAAGCACAGGCGCGGGCAAGCATTGCCGCGCTTTGTAACGGGAATTGACTCATGCCCATAACCACCGAAATCCGCGACCGCATTGCCGAGATCGTGTTTGATGTGCCGCCGGTCAACGCGTTTGACAGCGAGACGTGGATGTCCTTGCCCGCCATCATCAAAGCAGCGGCGAGCAATCCGGATGTCAACTGCGTGATGATCCGCGCTGCCGAAACCGCCCGCGGGTTTTGCGGCGGGGTGGATATCAAGGAGATGCAGGCGCATCCTGAACGGATCACGGTGCTCAATCGCGGCAACTACCTGACGTTCAAGGCGATCCGCGATGCCGAAGTGCCGGTAGTGGTGGCTGCGCACAAGTTTGTGATCGGTGGCGGCATCGGCATTTGCGGTGCGTCTGACACGATTATCGCTGCGGACGATGCGTTCTTCTCGCTGCCCGAGGTTGATCGCGGCGCGATGGGCGGGGCAAGCCATCTTTCGCGGATGTTGCCGCTGCACAAAGTCCGCGCGGCGTTTTTTACCGGCGGGAATATTCCTGCGGCCGAAGCCTATCGGCTGGGCGCGGTCGAAAAAGTGGTCCCGCGCGCCGATCTTGTGGGCGAAGCGCGCGCATTTTGTGCCGTCATCGCATCGAAAAGCCGCAAGGCGCTGGTGATTGCGAAGGAGGCGCTGAACGGGCTGGAGCCGCGTGATGTGGATCGTGGCTATCGCTGGGAGCAGGGCTTCACGCTGGAAATGTACATGCACGAAGACAGCCAGAAAGCGCGCGACGCTTTTGTGGAAACCGGCAAGGTGGCCAAGTTCTGATGAACCTGACGTACACTCCTGAACAAAACGCTTTCCGGGCCGAAGTGCGCAGCTGGCTGGCGGCGCATGTGCCCAAGGGCAAACTGGAACACTTCGATGCATCGCGTGAAGGGTTCGAGGCTCACCGCGCGTGGGAAGCAACGCTCAAAAGCGGCGATTGGGGCATGGTGACATGGCCAAGGGAATACGGCGGGCGCGGGCTGGATCTGATCCAGTGGTTGATATTCGAGGACGAATATTACCGTGCCGGTGCGCCGGGCCGGGTCAATCAGAACGGCATTTTCCTGCTTGGCCCAACGCTGATGGAGTTTGGCACGCACGAACAGAAGCAGCGCTTCCTGCCGCCGATGGCAAGTGGCGAAGAGATATGGGCGCAGGCCTGGTCTGAACCGCAGGCAGGATCAGACCTTGCAGGCGTGCGCGCCACGGCGGTGTTGGAAGGCGATGAATACGTGCTCAACGGGCACAAGATCTGGTCAAGCCGCGCGGCCTTTGCCGATTGGGCCTTCGGCCTGTTCCGCGCACCGGGCAGCGAACGCCACAAGGACATGAGCCTGATCTTTTTCCGGCTGGATCAGGAGGGCGTCACGCGCAACCCGATCCGCAAGATCAATGGCCACGCAGGCTTTGCCGAAATCTTCCTCGACAACGTGCGCGTGCCTGCTTTCAACCGGCTGGGCGATGAGGGGCAGGGTTGGCATATCTGCATGGCGACTGCCGGGTTTGAACGCGGCCTGATGCTGCGCAGTCCGGCGCGTTTCCAGGAAGCCGCTGCCGCGCTGGCAGCCTTGTGGCAAAGCCGCAAAGATCAATGCGATCCCGGACTGGAAGCCGAGGTGGTGCGCGCACACATGAACGCAGAAGCCTATGCGCTGAACATTTACCAGACCGCATCGCGCCTTATTGCCGGGGCAAAGATTGGTGCCGAAGCATCAACCAACAAGATCTTCTGGTCCGAGATGGATATCCATCTGCACGAAACCGCGCTGGCCATTCTGGGCGCGGATGCGGAACTTCTGCCGCCAACCGGTGAGCACGAATGGCTTGATGATTACATCTTTTCGCTGGCCGGGCCGATCTATGCCGGGTCCAACGAAATCCAGCGCAACATCATTGCCGAGCGCATGCTCGGCCTGCCGCGCTGAACCGGAGGGAGCAGGACATGGACTTCACCCTCACCGACGAACAGCTGATGTTCGCAGAGACCGCACGGACGCTGCTGGGCGATACGTGCACGCCCGATCACTGGCACAAGATGATGGAGCAGGGCACCGCCTTTGATGCCGCACGCTGGGGTCAGATCGTCGAGAACGGTTTCACCCTGCTGATGCTGCCCGAAGCCGTTGGTGGCATGGGCCTTGCCGAACTTGATCTGGCGTTGATCGCGATCGAGGCCGGTTATGTCGCGCTGCCAGAACCGCTGCTGGAAAGTGCAGGGGTGGGTGCGCCGATGCTCGCAGGCCTTGCGCCAGACCATCCGGCGCTGGGTGATCCTTCGGCGATCATCGCGGTTGCGCCTGCCATTAACCCGGTGGTGGCCAATGCCGACATTGCAACTGCGATCCTGATTGAAAAGAATGGACGCGCCTTTTTGGCAACGCCCGATCAGGTTGCGTTGACACCTGCCGAAACGATTGATCCGCTGCGCCGTTTGTTCCGGATCGAATGGGATGAGACCAACGCGCACGACCTTGGCCCTGCTGATTGGGGCATGGCGCTGGACCGGGCGGCGCTGTTTGCGGCGGCACAAGGGCTGGGGCTGTCGCAGCGGTCGGTCGATCTGGCCGTTGCCTATGCCAAGGACCGGATGCAGTTTGGCAAACCCATCGGGTCCTATCAGGCGGCGAAGCACCACCTTGCCAGCGCGCAAACAGCGATTGAATTTGCCCGGCCTGTCGTGATGGCTGCTGCGGCCGGGATCGGCCATGCAGACGTGCATTCGCGTGCGCGGGTTTCACACGCCAAGATCGTCGCGCTTGAAGCGGCGGAAAAGGCTGCGCGCGCATCGATCCAGGTGCACGGCGCGATGGGCTATTCATGGGAAGTGGACGTCCATTTGTTCCTGAAACGCACCCTTGCGCTGAAGGCGGCATGGGGCACGCCGACATTCCACCGCAACCGCATTGCCACACGCGTCTTTTCGCAGCCGGTAGGTGCCGATCAGACCTTTGCTCGTGAGAATGAACATGCCTGAAGCTTATATCATTGATGCCGTTCGTTCGCCGGTGGGGCGCAAGAAGGGCAGTCTGGCCAGCGTGCATCCTGCCGATCTGGGGGCGCATCCGATCAAGGCGTTGATCGCGCGGACCGGGATCGATGCCAATTTGGTCGATGACGTGGTGTGGGGCTGCTGTGATACCATCGGGCCGCAAGCAGGGGACATCGGGCGCACTGCGTGGCTGGTTGCAGGATTGCCGCAGCATGTTCCGGGCACCACGATTGACCGCCAGTGCGGATCAAGCCAGCAGGCGCTGCACTTTGCCGCGCAAGGCGTGATGAGCGGGACGCAGGATCTGGTCGTGGCGGGTGGCAGCCAATCGATGAACGCCATACCTATTTCCGCTGCGATGTATGCGGGCGAGGCCTATGGCTTTGGCGATCCGTTCACTGGTTCAGTCGGTTGGCGTGAACGCTATGGCGACGGGCTGCTGAACCAGATCAATTCAGCCGAGATGATTGCTGCCAAGTGGGGTATCACGCGCGAGGCTATGGAGGCGTTTGCCTATACCAGTCACCAGCGCGCGCAAGCGGCGACAGATGCGGGATGGTTCAGGCATGAAATCGCCCCGCTGGGCGATCTTGCCCATGATGAGACGATCCGCTCCGGCACCACGCCTGAAGGGCTAGCCGCCTTGCGCACGGTGCAGGAAGGCGGCGTGATTACCGCAGGCGTGGCAAGCCAGAACTGCGATGCCGCCGCAGCATTGCTGGTGGCGAGCGAACGTGCGGTGAAAGAGCATGGCTTGCGTCCGCGTGCGCGCATCCATCACATTTCGGTCCGCGCCGATGATCCGGTGTGGATGCTGACCGCGCCGATCCCTGCCACGCAACACGCGCTGGCCAAGGCCGGAATGACCGTGGCCGATATCGATCTGTTCGAATGCAATGAAGCCTTTGCATCGGTGCCGATGGCGTGGATGCAGGAACTGGGCATCCCGCATGACAAGGTGAACATTCACGGCGGCGCGATTGCGCTGGGGCATCCGCTGGGCGCATCGGGCGCGCGGTTGATGACCACGCTGCTGGGGGCGCTGGAACGCACCGGCGGCCGCTAGGGTTTGCAGACGATGTGCGAAGGCGGTGGCCAGGCCAACGTCACGATCATCGAAAGGCTTTGAAGGCGATGGACGAAAACCCGGCCATTGCCATCCCCAACCTGCTTTACACTTATGCCATGCGGTTCGACGATGGCGACTTTGATGGTGCCGCCGCGCTGTTTGATCACGGTAGCGTGCTGGCGGGCGGTCAGCGGATCACCGGGCGTGAGGCCATTCTTGCAATGTGGCGCATCTGGGTGAAGCTGTATGGCGGAAAGCCGCTGACGCGGCACATCACAACCAACCCGATTATCGAACTGGGCGCAGATGGCCGGACGGCAACCTGCCAGTCACAGTGGACCGTCATTCAGGCCGCGCCCGGCTATCCGCTCCAGATCGTCGCCAGTGGCCGATACCGTGACCGGTTGGCCCGAAACGCGGACGGCTGGCATTTTATCGAGCGTGAATATCTCCAGACCGATCTGGTCGGCGACAGTTCCGCGCACACTCTGCAATCCTTAACTTGAAGGCAAAGTTACATGGGCACTAGCAAAGGTATCTGTGACGCGCGCACCGTCATTATCACGGGGGCAGCTGGCGGGCTTGGCCGCGCCTATGCGCTGGCCTTTGGTGCCGAGGGCGCGAACGTCGTGGTCAACGATATCGGCACATCGCTGGGCGGCGACGGGCGCGATACCAGTGCGGCTGATCGCGTGGTTGACGAAATCAGGGCGGCAGGCGGCAATGCCATCGCCAATTACGAAGACATCACCGATTGGGATGCCGCAGGGCGCATGGTTGAGGCCGCGCTGGCAGCGTTTGGCGATCTTCACGTCATCGTCAACAACGCCGGGATCGTGCGCGACCGGATGTTCGTTTCGGCCACGCTGGACGAATGGGACGCAACCATGCACGTCCATTTGCGCGGCCACTTCTGCCTTGCGCGCCATGCGGTGAACTATTGGCGGGGCAAGCAAAAGGAAGGCCGCGATCCCGATGCGCGGATCATCAACACATCGTCCGGTGCCGGGCTGCAAGGTTCCATTGCACAGGCGGCCTATTCAACGGCAAAGGGCGGGATAGCCGCACTGACCCTTGTTCAGGCAGCAGAACTTGGCCGCTATGGCATTACCGCAAACGCTCTTGCCCCATCGGCGCGCACGCGGATGACCGAGGGCGCTT
>JADYXV010000143.1 GCA_020853995.1 Novosphingobium sp. | reverse complement strand
CGCCGAGGTTGCCGACGGTTTCGTGGTCAACGCCTCTGGTTCGATCAATGACAGCGACGTCAGGACATTCGCTGATCCATCCATCTCGAAGCTGACCGGGATCATCGGCGCGGGCTTCAAGGGTAAGCAGTTGCCGCTGACATCGAAGTATTCGGCCAACCTTGGCGCGCAATACACCGGCGATCTGGCTGAAGACATGACTTGGTTCGCCCGTGCAGACATGAGCTACAAGTCCAGGCAGTTCGTCGATGCCGGTAACCTGACGTGGATCAAGGGCCGTACGCAAGTGAATGCCCGCATCGGCTTCACCAAGGATGATTTCAGCCTGGAAGCGTTTGCGACCAACCTGTTCAACAACAAGAACTACGTCTCTGCTGCACAGAACAACCTGCTTGACCCAAGATTTAACCTTGCTGGTGCTTTGTCGGCGTTCGGCTACCTCAACGTAGCCTTGCCTGAACTACGTACGGTCGGGATCAAGGCGGGCTATCGCTTCTGATCCTTCCGGATTTCTATCACGACCTTCATGGGGCGGTGCAGCAATGCGCCGCCCTTTGTTTATGGGACTTATGTTATCCGGCATAACCGCTCTTTGCGAGAGCGCCCTTCCGACAGGCGGAGAGGATAGGGCCTTGGCGGTACTACCCTTGGGCGGATAGGGGATGGTAGCATTGATGCAGTCCTGTCGGGCTGTATCCGCGCGCGTTTGCCCGCCTATTGTGGAACACCTTTGCTGATGACCACCGCTGCTGCTGATCGCATCCCCACAACGATTGTTTTGCGTTATGGCATCGGCCAGGTGGGGGCGCAGGTGTTTCGCGATACGCCTGCGGTGCTGCTGCCGCTGTTCCTGACGACGATGCTGGGGGTTGAGCCGTGGATCGCAGGCGTCGTGGTGTTGATCCCCAAGCTGTGGCTGATTGTTTGCGATCCGCTGGTCGGTGGCTGGTCTGACCGGATGAAGGCGAGGCTGGGGCGCACACCGTTCTTGATTGGCGGAGCGCTTGGCACGGCGGCAGGGTTCGTATCGCTGTTCACGATCAGCGCCTATCCATCGCCTTTCATGGCGGCGGTGGTGACGTGTTTGCTGTTCTTTTTGGCGGCGACCGCGTTCAGCGTCTATTCGGTACCCTATCTTGCCATCGCGGCAGAGCTTTCACGCGATACGCATGAACGCAACCGCATCATGGTGTGGCGCATGGTCTTTGCCACGTTTGGCGTGCTGCTGGGCGTTGGTGCAGCGCAACCGCTGGTGCAGCACTTTGGCGGCGGCGCGCAAGGGTGGCGGGTGATGAGCTGGGTGCTGGGCGCGGTGTGCCTGATCACGATGCTGATCACCGCGCAAAGCCTGCGCAAGACGCCGCTGATCCCGTCTGACCAGCCACCGGGCAATTTGCGCGCACAGATTGCGCAAGTGCGGCAGAACCGCCCGTTCATGATCCTGCTGGCCACCAGCTTCATTTCGAACGTGGGGCAGGCGTCGAGCTATACCGCGCTGGGTTTTGTATTCCTTTATGTGGTCAAGGCGATCTGGCTGATTCCGCTGTTCATTCTGGCGATGTCATCGATGGCGATCCTGTCGCAGCCGCTTTGGCTGTGGCTGCCGCGCCGGATTGGCAAACCGCGTTCCTACATGCTGGCATCGGCCATCTGGGCGCTGGTGACGGTGACGTGGTTGTGGGTTTCGCCACTGTCTGATGCAGTGGTGCAATTGCCGTGGGGGCTGCCGGTGCTGCGCGATCACATATTGGTGATGGTGCGCGCGCTGGTGTTCGGGTTCGTCAACGGCGGCTTTATTATGCTGGCGCTTTCGATGATGACCGATACGGTGGATTACCAGCGCCGCCACATTGGCGTTGCCAGTGAAGGCGTGTTTGCAGGACTATATTCCGCGTTCGAAAAGCTGGCCTTTGCGGTCGGGCCGGTAATTGCCGGTGTGGTGTTGAGCGCGTTCGGGTTTATCTCGTCAACCGGCGTGGAAGTGCCGCAAAGCGCCAGCGCGATAAACGGCATCGTGCTGCTGTACAGCGTGATTCCGGCCGCCATGCAGGCCATCGCGCTGCTGGTATTCAGCCGGTACACATTGCCTGAGGGCTGAGTGGCACTGAACTCCTTGAGGCTTGAAATGGTGCAACCTTTGCACTATCAATGGCTATGGTTACGTTGTATCGCGGCCCTCGCTGGAAGATTGCGGTTTACGCCCGGGATCATGGGGTTCCACATTTCCATATAGAAGGACCGGGTTTTCGGTGCTCTGTCGCGATTTCAACTTTTGGTCTGATCGTAGGAAGTGCGCCTGCGCCTGTGTTGAAGGACGCATTGATCTGGGTGCGCGCCAATCAGGCTGTTCTGGCGTTAACGTGGCAGGAGCTGAACGGATGAGTGTGACTGACAAGACCCGCACAATTGCCGATGTCAAGGTAACCGGACCTTGCGCATTGCAATTGGCATGGTCTGACGGGACAATGGCCCAGCTTGATCTTGGGAACATCGTTGATGATCCCGCTTTTGCCGCCTTGTGCGATGCCAGTGTGTTTTCTCAGGTGGAACTGGGGGATTGGGGACATAGTCTGGCCTGGCCGTCCGGCGAGGAACTGGGCGCGGACATGCTGTGGCTCGAAACGCTTTCGTCAACTGGACATGATGATGCGCGCGCATTTCTTGAATGGCGGCAGCGCCACGCGCTGTCGCTGTCGAAGGCAGCTGATGCATTGGGTATCTCACGCCGAATGGTGGCGTATTATTCCAATGGCGAGAAAAATGTTCCAAAACCCATCCTGCTGGCCTGCCTTGGATGGGAGGCCAGCAACGGATTAGATCGGGCCGCTTGATTCGCGGACTTATTTATTCGTAGTGCCTAGCCCGCGGATCAGGGTGTTGGGCAGGAAAGCGTTGTCCCATTCGGGTTTGCCGTCCTTGGGGGCGGGCGGGGTGGCGCCGACGCGCAGCACGATCAGGCGGTGCCTGGGGCTGATCGCGACAAGCTGGTTTGAATTGCCGTCGAACATGAACAGGTCCGGATCAAGGAACGGTTCGGAATGCAGGACGTGTGGTCCAAGCATTCCCGGTGCACCAAACGGGCGGCGCAACTTGTAAGGTTCACCAATCCAGATACCCAGACCGAAGTTGGGATTTTCGGGCGTGCCCTTGCGCATTTGCGCGACATAGCCTTTGGGCAGGAGCCGCTTGCCCTTCCACCGCCCGTCATCCAGCAGCAGCATGGCAAAACGCAGATAGGTATCGGCGGGCATGGTGGCGCAACAGCCTGCGTGTGCAAGGCCGCCGGGTTTGCCCACCCACATCGTACCGCCCTGCGCGCCCAGCGGAACAAGCACTTCCTTGCTGACGAAATCGCCATAGCGGATGCCGGTAGCGCCTTCGATGACCATCGCGATCAGATCGCTAGCCCGGATTATTCACCAGCGTTGGTCTGAAGGGTTGGCGGGAGTGGTGTAAGGCTCTGATCTGAATTAGGAACTGGGTGTCTAATCCTAACCGACT
>JADYXV010000142.1 GCA_020853995.1 Novosphingobium sp. | reverse complement strand
ATTGAATGTCGTTTGATTTTGCGGCCTCAATCTCGGCTGCAATCTTGGCCAGCTTGCCGTTCAACTGATTACGCGCTTGCTCGAACGCTGCGGCCGGCAATTCCTTAACACTGGAAATGCCGTAGTGATTGCAAAACGCCTTAGCATCCGTATTGGTCTGGCCGATCAAATCGCTGATGATCATCCATTGCGCATCGCTTTCATCAAGGTGCAAGTCGCCCTTGTGCCAAAGGTCGAGCGCAGCGCCAAACCGCATTGCAGCGTTGCGAAGCGCGTCCCCGATGATTTCCTTGATAGCGTCTCCGCCTTGCTTGCCGTCCGCATGACCGTAACCGATCTGTGATTGACCGCATACGTGCAGTTTGATCCACATGCCGTTACCAGCGTTAGGCAAGCCGTCCGCTACATATGGCTCCCAATACCAATGGGGGTCGCAGTCAAGCAATCGATCCGTAAGCGCAGCATGGCCTACGTAATCCAGATGCGTTGCGTCCTTATGGTGAGCGCCGCCACATTCGGGGCATTTCCAAACCATACAGCCTTGTTTGCGGGCTTTACGTTCATCGGCTTGCGCCCGCGTTTCCTTGGGTAGTTTGCTGATTTGGTTTGCAGGAAAAGGGGCGCGAAGAAGCGCAAGCCCTGTCGGTTTAAGTGTTTCAGTCATTCGATTGTTCTCCGTTGCCACAACCCTAATTACGCGCTAATGGTTGCGCCGTCAACATCGAATACAGGAAAACACATGGACGAAGACCAAATCCGCAACGCATTGAACGACCGCAACCTCCGGCGCGTAGCTGATGCAACCGGCATTCACCACAATACGCTGGTGCGTTTCCGTAAGGGACATAACCCGCCGCGTGAAAGCACGTTGGACGTGTTGCGCGAGTATCTGTCGCGGTGATCGTGCTGCCTTGGCCAAACAAGGGACTTAGCCCGAATGCTAGACTGCATTGGTCCAAGTTGGCGGCCAATAAAAAGCAGGCCCGACATGAGGCGCATATCTTGGCAACAATGGCGATGCCATTAAGGTTGCGCCGCGACATTGCAGCGCGTGAAGGTAAGATAGACATCGTTATCCGATTGTATCCGCCTGATTCCCGGCTGCGCGATGATGACAACATGATAGCCAGCTTCAAAGCGGCGCGGGACGGAATAGCTGATGCTCTCGGTGTGGATGACCGCCGATTTAGGCCGCTATATCAAATCATGGACCCTGACAAACCTGGAAGGATAGAGGTATATCTATATGATCCGCGCAATCAAACGCTACTTAGCCCGCCGAGCATTACAGCGATCCCTCCGCCCTAATCCGACATACAGGCAAAAAATGCTTGCCCAGTTTACCGCTGAGAGGCGGGCAAAGTATTGGGCTAACGTCGAGGCGGCGTTGCATCCAAATGGTGATTGATGTAAGGGTGTGGGCGGACGGAGTGAGCGACATGGCAACGGCGCTCTAAACTCCGCCCTATCAACTGGCAAAGGAACTGCCCGATGAATGATGTATTATTTAGCGTAATTGCGCCCGCGTTGCAAGCGTGGAGGTGCGTCAATGTCTAATGACACCCCTAAAGCAACGTTATGGATGCCGTGGTTTATCAAAGACCACAAAGCTGCTGCGAGCACGTTGGATCACATAGAGCACTCTGCACTTTGCTATTTGAAAATGCTTTTGTGGGAAAATGGCGGCACAATCCCTGATGATGATAAGTGGATTGCGAAGCACGTTCGCTTGCCTGTCCAGAAGTGGAAAGCCTTGCGCATTGCAGTCCTAGACGGCTGCATTGTCGAAAATGGCGTAATTGCGATGCCTGAAATTGCTGCGGAATTTATCAAGGCTCAATCGAATATTGAGCAGAAAAGGCGCGCTGGAATTGCGTCTGCCAGTGCAAGAAAGAGGGCAACGCACGTTGAACGTCCGTTGGACGAACGTGATCGTTCCGTTGCAACGTCCGGAGCACCCCGCGCGGGTAGTGGTGGTGGTGGTGGTCCAAACCATGGGATGAGTTCTGTTATAGAGAGCTTAGCGGATGACGTTGGCGAAAATCCGTTTGCCGTTGTGCAGGGGGGTAAGTGATGGCCACGTTATTCGACACAGGGTTTCAATCCCGCCCGCTTCGCCCGCATCAAACCCTAGCCATGACGATGATCAGGCAATCTATGCTGGCTGGGAATAAGCGGGTGGTTTGCCAATTACCGACAGGGGCAGGTAAGACACGCCTTGCGGCTGAAATTGTAAATGGCGCTCTATCCAAGGATCGAACGGTCGCGTTTACGGTTCCCGCGCTTTCATTGATTGATCAGACCGTTGAAGCTTTCGCGATGGAAGGGATTGATTGCGTTGGCGTGATGCAGGGCGATCATGAATTGCGCAATATGGCCCAGCCGGTTCAGGTTTGCTCGGTTCAAACTCTCGCCAAGAGGGGTTGTCCCGATGTTGATCTTGTCATTGTCGATGAGGCGCATTTGCGATTTAAGGTGCTTGCTGAATGGATGGCAAAGCGGCCTAATGTTCCGTTCATTGGATTATCCGCTACACCGTGGGCAAAGGGTATGGCGGATGATTGGCAGGATCTAGTCAGGCCGGTTGGGATGCAGGATTTAATCAATCAAGGTTATCTTGCGCCGTTTCGTGTTTACGCGCCTACGCATCCAGACCTTTCAGGCGTCCGCACGAAGGCTGGGGAGTATCATGAGGGCGATTTATCGGAAGTCATGGGGGACAGGGTGCTTGTTGCCGATATCGTCCGCACATGGCTAAAACTTGCAGACTGGCAACCGACGCTAGTGTTTGCGGTAGACCGTGCCCACGCTGCCAAGTTGCAATCTGAATTTGCAGAAGCTGGCGTTCCGATGGGATATTGCGATGCCTTCACGGACAGGATCGAGCGCAAGGTGCTTTTCGATCAAATGTCGCGCGGTTCCATTGCTGGGATTGTCAATGTTGGGACTTTGACAACCGGCGTGGATGCCGATGTGCGGTGCATTGTTCTGGCTAATCCGACAAAATCGGAAATGCGACATGTGCAGATCGTAGGCAGGGCGTTGCGGACAGCGCCGGGCAAGGTTGAAGCCTTGATATTAGATCATGCTGACAATCATTCTCGACTTGGGTTTGTCACTGACATTAATCACGAAAAGCTTTTGAAGGGCGGCGAAAAGAATAAGACGAAAAAGGAAAAGGGAGATCCGCTTCCAAAGGAATGCCCATCGTGCAACACGTTGAAGGCTCAGAAGGTTCGTAAGTGTCCAGTCTGTCAGTTTGAGCCTACTGCGCAATCGGATATTGAAACCGAAGATGGCGAATTGATTGAGGTTAAGGCAGGGGCAAAGCGTAAACCCAGTATGGCGGATAAGGCCGCTTTTTACGGACAGCTTTTAGGCATCGCTCAATCCCGTGGCAGGTCTGCAGGGTGGGCGGCACATGCCTACAAAGATAAGTTTGGGGTATGGCCGATAGGTGAGGCGAAAGCGGCTAGGCCGATGCCTGCTACACCTGAGGTTTTGGCATTTGTCAGGGCGAAAGATATCCGCTTTGCCAAGAGGAAAGCAAAATGAGAACGGCGGACAAGGCGCGTGGCAAGTGGCGTGGAGTGTTGATGCAACTTGGCATCGATCAGAGATTTTTGACCGGCAAGCATGGCCCTTGCCCATTTTGTGAAGGGCGGGACAGGTTTCGATGGGATAACGACAAAGGCAACGGTTCGTTTTTTTGTTCGCAGTGCGGCGCGGGAGATGGTTTTCAATTCCTGCAAAAATTCAAGGGTTGGGATTTTAGGGAATGCGCAAAGCAGGTTGACGAGATTGTGAGTGGCGTGAAAATTGAGCCTGTTAGAAAATTGGATGAGGCTAGGAGCCGCGATCTAAAGCGTGAATTGTGGGCTGCGTCTAAGCCGATAAGTGAGGGCGATCTAGCGTGGCAGTATCTTTCAGGGCGCGGCGTCTTGCCTGCTAAAATGCCAAGTTGCTTGCGGTTTGTGCCTTTTTGCCGCGCCCCTGACGGTTCGAATTATCCCGCGATGATTGCGCTTGTTTCTGACGCAAATGGCGAGGCGGGGACAATTCACCGAACGTTCTTAGGCCCCAACGGCAAGGCTGATATGGTTGATCCTAGGGCAATTATGCCAGGACAGTTTCCAGAAGGCGGTGCGGTTCGATTGTTTGAAGCTGGTGCAAGTTTAGGCATTGCCGAAGGGATAGAGACCGCCATTAGCGCGGCGAAGCGGTTTCGCATTCCGACATGGGCAGCGCTAACCGCTAACGCTTTGGCGAATTGGATGCCTCCACAAGGCGTTGAGCGGATAACTATTTTTGGCGATTGCGATCATAGTTACACTGGACAGGCAGCTTCGTTCGCATTGGCAAAGCGTTTGGTGGGGAAGTTCAAGATTCCGGTTGATGTCAAGATACCGGAAACGATGGGAACGGATTGGGTTGATGCCTAAAAACACTGGCATCGCACCCCCACATGAACTGGTAGACGTGAAGTTGCGAAACGGGTTTGTAGTCCGCCGCATCGATCCCAAGACATACCGCTGGAAGCCATGGCCGGAAGGTGAAAGCGGCGGCGATGTTGTCGCGTACCAGCCAGTTAAGTGACGCTTGACACTCCCCCTAAACCCCTGCACCATCCCCCCACACCGAAGCCGGATATTCCAACGAACCTACGCACAAGGATCAACAGGACGGGGCAGCTACGGTTTTAAGCGGGGCCGGTAACGGTGATCAGGAAACCCTGCGAATGTCCCGTAACGTGCATGGGGTCACTTGTGAGGGTGGCCCCACATTTTTCCGCTTGACGCACTCCGGCGCAACGCCTATCAGGGATTCACACCACGGGGCTTAGGCCCGCTCAAATGGAGATAGTGAGATGACGAACGTAATTACAATCGAAGGTGCTGAACGTGAAGTTCGCTGCGATTGCTGCAACCGCAAACTTAAAGTTGGAATCCGGACAAGTACGCTTGGCACGATTGGCGCTGACTGTTTGCGCGCTGCAATGGGTTTTGATTACAAGCGTTATTCGCAGGGAAAGCCCGACGCAAAGTGGTTGCGTGATCTAGCTATCATGAAAGAAACCAAGACCGCCGATTATATCCGATTCACTCGCGGGTTGCCTTTGACAGTGTTTAGTTTTCAGGCGGCAGCGTAAAAGACGGGGGCAGTGTGCTTACGAGAGAGGCCGCCCCCGTGCAATTCTGGAGGTATACCATGACACCCGCCAAAATCAAAACTATCAGCCAAGACACCGGCATGAACTGGCGGCAGCTTGCAGACATGTGCAACGTCAATGAAAGCACAATCCGCAAGGCCGCTATGGGTAGCTTGTCACTGCGCGGCCCATGCTGCATGGTGCTCGACATGATCCACAAAGGCGACTTGCCAGAACGTTTCTTCAACAAAGGAAAATGACCATGAACATTGATGATCTGACATACGGCCAGCTTAAGCAAATCGCAGCCATGTTCGCAGGGCAGGAAGTTGCGCCGGTCTCACAAGCCAAGCCACACGCCGCCATTCCTGTGATCGTCTGCACTGACAAGCGCGGCGTTGTGTTTGGATATTGCACCGATACCAGTGCACGGCCTATCACACTGTTAAAAGCACGGATGGCGCTTTACTGGTCGTCGGATGTTGGCGGGGTTTTTGGCCTCGGTGAAAAGGGACCAACCAAAGACTGCAAGATCAGTGCCGTGCTGCCGGAGATCGTGCTTGAAGGCGTGACTGCGATTTTCACGGTCGATCCAGTGGCTGAAAAGGCTTGGACTTCGATCAAAGTGCAGGGGCGATAACCATGGCTGATATGATCTATGGGGAAAAGCCAACCGGCGACGGCTACGGCTCCGGCTACGGCTCCGGCTACGGCTCCGGCTACGGCGACGGCTCCGGCTACGGCTCCGGCTACGGCGACGGCTACGGCTCCGGCTCCGGCTACGGCTCCGGCTACGGCGACGGCTACGGCTCCGGCTCCGGCTACGGCTCCGGCGACGGCTACGGCTCCGGCGACGGCTACGGCTACGGCTCCGGCTCCGGCTACGGCGACGGCTACGGCTCCGGCTCCGGCTACGGCTCCGGCGACGGCTACGGCTCCGGCGACGGCTACGGCGAGGATGTCTCCAAATGAATGAAACATGCGAAACATGCGTATTTGCCAAAACATCCAACCGAGAACACATCGCTTATTGCCGGTTGAACCTTCCAACGTCACACCAACGTCACACCAATGACACCACGTGGGCATCGCACACCTGAGCAAATCCGCGAACAGGTCGAAGCGCGATATGCTGAGATGGAGCGGGAGATAAATAGCCCTGCTATGCAATTCCCTTGCAAGTCATGCAGATGGGCCGCCTACGGACCGGGATACCACGACTGTATCCATCCTTTGGTGATGGGCATCAAGCATGTCCGAGCAAGGGCGATGGATGATTGGGTTAGGCCTGACGCTACACTCTGCGGCATCGAAAAAGCATTGTGGGAGCCAAAACTCTCGATCTGGCAGCGAATTGTAGATTGGTTTTTACAACCTTGGCGTGACGACATTGCGCAAAGCAACGGAAAGGGATAAAACATCCCTATGGCAACCAACCTAACCCCCAAGCAAGATGCCTTTGTGCAAGCGTACCTGACAACGGGTAACGCTTCTGAGGCTTATCGGGTGGCTTACGACGCTGATGGGATGAAAGGCGCAACGATTAATCGGAACGCAAAAGCACTTCTCGAAAACAACAAGATTGCAACCAGACTATCGGTACTTCGGGAACGTGCTGTTGAACGCACGATGGTGACGGTTGATATGCTAACTACAAACCTGCTTCGCATTGCCCAAAAAGGTGAGGACTTAGCAGAGGCATCCGGTCTTGGTGTGGCCCGCGCTTCAATGATGGATGTGGCTAAACTGAATGGCTTGGTGGTCGATAAGAAAGAGCACTCCGGCAGTATCAATCTCGGCGCAGCCTTAGACGCCCTTGATGACTGATCTGCAATTTGACCGTGAAAAGCTGCGCCGCCTAAGGGATGACTTCGGTTATTTCGCAAAGCACATGCTGCGCATTCGCACGAAGGCAGGCAAGATTGAGCCGTTCCAACTAAACCAGGCGCAACGCTACCTACACGAACGGCTTGAGAAGCAACGTCGTGAAACCGGCAAGGTTCGTGCGATCATCCTGAAGGGCCGTCAGATGGGTTGTTCCACCTATCTACAAGGCCGGTTCTACTGGCGCATGTGGGGCGGTAAGGGATTAAACGCGTTCATCCTGACGCATGAACAGCCTGCAACCGATAACCTTTTCAAGATGACGAAGCGCTATCATGACCTCGTGCCGGATTGGGCAAGGCATGAGACGGCGGCGTCAAATGCTAAGGAGTTGGTATTCGCGGGCCGAGAATGCTCCTACGCCGTCGCTACAGCGGGAACAAAAGAGGTGGGCCGGTCCAGTACGGTCCAGCTCCTGCATGGTTCAGAAGTGGCATTTTGGCCTAATGCAGAGGACCATGTAGCAGGGCTTGAGCAAGCGCAGTCAGATGCGGCGGGAACAGAGCGGGTGTTTGAAAGCACTGCCAACGGGATTGGCAACGTCTACCAGCGTCGATACAAGGCGGCAGAGCGTGGTGACAGCACCGACATTGCCATATTCATGCCGTGGTATTGGGATGATGGATATACCGCAACACCCGCCGTCGATTGGATAGCCGGTAAGAAATGGCAGGAATACCAGTCCGTCAACAATTTAACCGATGGCCAGTTGTATTGGGCGTTCCTGAAAAACCGTGACATGGCGACGGCGACGGGGCAATCGGATGATGAGCCTTGCTGGAAGTTCAAACAGGAATATCCGGCCAATGCCGACGAGGCGTTTCAAACCGCCGGTAACAGCTTTATCCCGTCCAATCACGTTGCGATGGCTCGCGTTCGTTCAATTGTCCCGCAAGGCGCATTGATTATCGGCGTCGATCCAGCTCGCGGCGGTGGCGACAAGACCGGCGTGATTGACCGGATCGGGCGCAAGATGGGTAATCACATTTGCGCGACTTGGGATTTTGATGACCTGATGACCACGGCAGGGCATGTGGTTAATTTGATTAAGCGATATAATCCGGCGGCGGTAAACATCGATGTGGGCGGTATTGGTGCTGGCGTTTATGACAGGCTGGCTGAACTTGGCTACGGTGATGTGGTCAACGCGGTGAACTTCGGTTCAAACCCGATAGGCGTCGGTCCAACTGGCGATGAGCTTTACGCAAACCGGCGCGCTGAGATGTGGGATAACCTTCGCGACTGGCTGGGGGGCGATGTGCAAATCCCGAATATTGACAGCCTCCACGCGGATCTGACAGCGCCTGCATGGGGCAAGGGGCAGACGCGCTACAGTTCAAACAATGAACTTGTGATAGAGCCGAAAGACAGTATTCGAGAGCGTTACGGGTTCTCGCCTGACTTAGGTGACGCTGCCGCATTGACCTTCGCAGTGCCTATCGCAGCGCACGTTATGGGCGACGACTACCAAGACGACCACGGGCGAAATAGCACGACTGGTTACTAGCTTGCCACTTCACATAGCGCGTGTTAAAACACTGCATCCATCGTCGCGAGACTGACGGCTAAGGGGTTCTTAAATGGAATTGAATGTCCCACAAGACGCGGAAGACGCAATCCGCGCGGATATTCAATCCAAGGCCGATATGCAGTCGCTCGATTTGCTGATGCAGATTGCTGATGCTGAAGGCGACATTTCGGAATATCTCACGTCCGAACAAATCGCGCGCGTGGTCGATCAGGTTTGCGAAACCTACGAGATCGATAAGCAAAGCCGGTCTGATTGGGCCGATGTTGCTGAAGCCGCGCTGAAAGAGATCGGCAACACCAAGGCGGACGCTAAAGACTTCCCTTGGCCGAACGCTTCAAACGTCAAGTATCCCCTGCTTGCCACTGCTGTGATGCAGTTCAATGCCCGCGCCTATCCCGCTGTGGTCAAGGGCGATGAGGCGGTTTCGTGCAAGGTGGTGGGCAATGATACCGGAATGCCTGTGCTCGATGAGCAAGGCCAGCCCCGCTTTCAATTCCAAGGAATGCCTGTCGCATTTACCGAGCAAGGGCCTGTGGTTGTAACGCCACAAGGTCCGATGCCGTTACCGGAAGGAGGTGATCCTACACCTGTTTGGAAGCGTGAACCGGGCGACAAGACCAAGCGCGCTCAACGTGTGCGACAGTACATGAACTACATGCTGTTCTATCAGATGGACGCATGGGAGGCTGAAACCGACACACTGCTGTTCCAGATGCCCGCGATTGGCTGTGGCTTTCGCAAGTCGTGGTTCGATGGCCGCAAGCATCAAAGCAAGTTCGTGCCCGCGCTCAAGCTGGTGGTGAACAACGCGTCGAAGTCGCTGGATGATGCGCCGCAGATTACCGAGGAAATTGACGGGATATACCCGCACCAAATCAAGCGGGACATACGCACCGGCAAATATCGGCAGGACGTGACGTTCGATCCTGACGAGAAAGACCCGCGCCTCCTGATCGAAGCGCAAGCCTATTTTGATCTGGACGACGATGGCATTGACGAACCGTATATCGTCACCATCGATCACAAATCCCGCCAACTGCTGCGCATCGTGCCTGACTTCGGGCCGGAGCAAGTGCAGATGGCGGAAACCGATGTGGCCTATATCGAGCGCCGCAAGTTTTATACGAAATACGGGTTTATGCCGAACCCTGAAGGCACGTTCTACAATATCGGCTTGGCGCATTTGCTCCACCAATACGGCAACGTGATCAATACGCTAGTTAATCAGATGATCGATGCGAACACCGCTGCTGTTGCTGGCGGCGGGTTTGTCGCGTCGGGCCTGAAGCTGCAAGGGCGTGGGCAGTCGTCGTCCCTCAAGTGGCGACCGGGCGAATACAAAACGGTTCCGGTGGCAGGTGATGCGCTTCGCAACGGCATTGTCGAGCGGACATTCCCACAAGCCAGTCCTGTCATGTTCAACTTGCTTGACCTGATCCTTGGCGCTGCGCGGGATATTGCATCGATAAAGGATATTCTGACCGGCGAAGGGTCAAACAACGGGCAGGTGGGCACCACACTGGCACTGATCGAGCAGGGATTGCAGGTCTTTACCGCGATCTACAAGCGGGTCTACTTGGGCCTTAAGGGCGAATTTAAGATTCTGTATCGCAATATCGGCACCCATGCAGATGAACGCGCGCAAGCTGAATACATGGAATTACTTGATGATCCCGCTGCGGACATCCTGAAAGACTTCGACGGGCGGGATATGGATATTTGCCCCGTGTCTGATCCGTCCAGCGTGACCAAGATGCAGCGCATGGCTCGCGCGCAATTTCTGCTGTCCACAGTTGAGCCATTGCAAGCCGTTGGTGGCGATGTGCGTGAAGTTCTGCGGCGTGTTTACGAAGCTGCGGACGTGGAAGACATCGACAAGATTATGCCGCCACCCCCACCGCCCGGACCAGAGCAAGCTATGGCGATGCAGGACGCAGAGGCTACTATCCGTGGTAAGGTAGCAAAGGCGGTAAAGGATGAAACCGACGCGGCGGCAAAGGCTGCATCAGTTGAACTGGACGCAGGATCTCTGCAACTTGACCGCGACAAGGCCGAACTTGAGGCGTTAAAAACTGGCATGGGGATGGTAGATGCCGGTTGACGCCAAAGACTTTGCGGAATGGTTTGACCTGCCCGTGACGCGCTACGTCATGGCGGCAATGGAAGCCTTGGCAGAGCGTGAGATGCAATCGTGGCAGGGGCAGGCATGGGAGGGCAACCTTGACCCTCTAGCGCTTCACACAGCCCGCGCACGGGTAGAGGTGAGTAACACCTTCACCGGCAACACTTTCGACGATTGGAAGGTTATCAATGATCCCGAAGCTTGAAGACTGCAAACCCGGACTGCGTCCGATGGGCTACAACGTGCTGGTTGCGCTTGATGTGGTTGAGGAAAAGACCATCGGTGGCATCATCCTGCCCACAAAGCACGTTGAGCGCGAAAACAGCGCATCCGAAAAGGGGCGCATCGTTGATGTTTCGCAGATGGCGTTCACCGGCGGCGATTGGTCGGGCGTGACCGATACGCCTGCCACGGGTGATGTTGTGATGTTCCAGCGATATGCCGGGACCGAGTTTGAAGGCGACGACGGGCGCAAATATCGCATCGTCACTGACAGCGATCTGAAAGGGGTGATCCAATGAGTGGACGGGATATTTCGGCGGCGGATTATGCCGTTGCCATTACGCCAAGCGATGTGACGGTTCTCCCGTACCCTCGCGGCCTTTACGTTGGCGTGTCTGGCGATGTGGCTGTTGTCATGAAGGGCAAGAGCGGCGCGGTGGTATTCAAGGGCGCACCTGTCGGCATCCTGCCTATCCGTCCGGCGCAGGTTCTCGCAACCGGCACGACCGCAACAGACATTTTGGCGCTTTACTAAGTTTCCCGGCAGTCGGGATCGGTGGCCCACCTTACAGGGCAAGAGTGAGTGTCTATGGACCTTGAACAGAATGCATCGTCGGGAGACGAGGCGATTGACGAAGGCGAAGTTGCCGAAGTCATTGAAGCACCCCAAAGCGAACCGGAGCCGGTAACGCTTGAGGGCCTAGCCTCTGAAATGGGCTGGCGTCCGAAAGATGACTGGAAGGGCGATCCTGAGAAATGGAAGCCCGCGCACGACTTCATGCGCGCCACGGTGGATGTAAACCACAAGCTATCGAACCGCCTGAAGGGTGTGGAAGACCAGCTTGCCCGCGTGGCCCGAACGTCTGCCACCATCACAGAGCGCGAAGTCGCCAAGGAACGTGACCGGCTGCTGAAAGAGCAGAACGAAGCCTTTGACGCTGGCGATCTGGAAACCTTCCGCCGTGCTGAAAAAGAATTAGCGAAGGTAGACGCCGTTGTTCAGCCAACCGTTCCAGACGAAACGCACGCATTCATAGAGCGCAACGCCAGCTGGTTCCAAAAGGATCAGGAAGCGACAGCATGGGCGATCAATCGCACCAATGAACTCGCTGCCACCGGCCTCGGCCATGCGCGGCAATTGGCTATCGTCGAGCGCGAAGCAAAGGCCATGTTCCCCGAATTCTTTGATGCCGATAAGCCAAAACCAAAGCCCGCACCCCTGAACACTCCGGGCAACCGCGCGGCAGTATCGGGCAAGAAAGGCTTTTCGACGCTTCCCGCAGATGCACAGAAAGCGGCCATCGATTTCGAGCGGACGCGCGGCATCAATCGCGAGGATTACGCAAAAATCTGGTACGAGGAAAATTGAATATGCAAGATTCTAAACCTGTGCTAGATAGCGCAACAGAAACCCGCCGTCCGGGGCGTCCGAAGCGTGACGAAACGACGAACACCGAGCGCCGCCGTAGATCGGGTGGCATTGCGTCAAAACTGGCGATCCCCGCAGAAGTCATCAAAGCCCACCCCGATATGGAGTTTCGCTGGGGGCGCGACGACGGTTCACGGATTCAACATCTGACGCAAAATGACGATTGGGACAAAGTGCCCGACGTTGCACCTATCCACGGTGGTCGAAACTCGGAAGGCAAGGCGATGCAACAGCATCTGCTGATGAAGCCTAAGGCATTCATGGCGCAAGATCAGGCCGAAAAGTTGGCCGCGATCAAGCAGCGCGACAATGAACAGCTTGCCCGACCGACTGCCGACCGCGCTGGCTCGGAAGAACTTTACTCCGTGCCGGGAAACAAACTCACGGAGGTCTAAATGGCTTTTGGTCTGAAACCAATTCGCTACAAGAGCGGGGCACCGTACAACGGCGCTTGCAATCTGTATTCTGTCGCTGCCGGAGAAACGAACAACATCTTTGTTGGTGATCCGGTCATTATCTCTGGCACGGGTGACGCTGCTGGCGTTTCCGGTGTTGCGCGCGCCGCTGCTGGCGACCGCGTGACGGGCGTTGTTGTGGGCTTCGGCACCAAGGACGGCGTTGCAGCCGGTTCCACCACGGCAATCAATCGCGGCTATCGTGCGGCTTCGGAAGCTGATTATCTGCTTGTTGCGGATGATTATAACCTTCTGTTCGCCATCGAAGAAGACGCAGTTGGCGGCGCCCTGGCGACCACGGACATCGGCAACAACGCTGATTTGGTGGCTGGTGCAGGCAGCGTCTACACGAAGCAGTCTGGCTACATGCTGGATAGCTCCACCAAGGCCACCACTTCGGCACAGATGCGCATTGTCGCATTTGACCAGACCATTGGCAACACCATCGGCGGCACCGGCCCTGTATGGCTCGTCTCGATTGTCGAAGCCACTGAAACCCCCGCTGCTGGCACCACTGGCGTCTAAGGAGGACGGAACATGACTATTACTCGTTCAAACCACCCGTCGAACCTTTGGCCCGGCGTAAAGGCGTGGTTCGGCAACAAGTACGACGAATATGGCAAGCCGTACGAATCGTATTTCCAGATGGAAACGTCCGACAAGGCGTACGAGGAAATTGCCGAAGCTACTGGCTTTGGTCTTGCTGCTCCGAAGCCTGAAGGCGCGTCGATCCAGTACGACAATGACGGCGAAGGCTACAAGTCGCGTTTCACCAACGTGGTTTATGGCCTTGGCTACATTGTCACGCGCGAAGCTATCGAAGACGGTCAATACAAGACCATCTCGGAGCGGCGTTCGGCTGAATTGGCCCGTTCGATGAACACGACCAAGTGCATCGTTCACGCCAATGTGCTGAACCGTGGCTTTTCGGGTTCGTATGTCGGCGGTGACGGTGTTGCGCTGTTCTCGGCATCGCACCCTACCCTGTCGGGCAATCAGTCGAACCTTCTGACTGCTGCCGATCTGTCCGAAAGCGCCCTTGAAAGCGCCGTGACGGCAATCAGCACCATGAAGAACGCTCGTGGTCATATCCTTGGCGCAATGCCTAAGGCTTTGATCATCCACCCGTCTGAAATGTTCAATGCCTCGCGCATTCTGGACAGCGAACTTCAGTCTGGTGCGAAGACCGACACCACGAACACGAACAACGTGAACGTGCTGAAGGCAAAGGGCCTTGTGGATATGGTCATCGTTGACCCGTACCTCACGGATAGCGATGCGTGGTTCCTGACCACGGACATTCCGTATGGTCTGTTGTCGTTCAACCGTCGCGCCTTGGAATTCACCAAGGATAACGACTTCGACACCGAGAACGCCAAGGCCAAGGCAACCGAGCGTTTCGCTACGGGCTGGGCCGATTGGCGCGGCGTTTTTGGGTCGAGTGGCGCTTAGTAAAACAAGGAACGCCCACCGCCTTATAAAGGGTGGGCACTTTTCTTTTCAGAGGTCCGCGCAATGGTTGAAGGTAGCAGTTCCTACATTCCCGGCGGCACCTACGGGCTTTGCGATAGGTGTGCAGCCAAGCGGCGTTTGCGCGATCTGCGCAAGGAATGGACCGGCTTAATGGTGTGCGGTTCCTGCCTAGATCCGCGCCCGCCTGAAATGACACCCCCACGCGTCAAGGCTGAAGGCGTTCCATTGCCGAATGCTCGCCCTGACAATCAAAACGCGGATTATGTTGAGATTACGGCGGAGGATTTATAATGGCTAAGGCTGCAAGCGCAACGTACATCGACGGCGCGCACAATGTCATCAAGGCAAACGCGGGGACGATCACGTACACGCTTTGCTCTGCGCAACCGACCACGCGCACCGAGGCGGTCACAACGTTCATGCTGGCTTCAACCACGCTGGACAAGACCACGGAAATCACGCTGGCCAATGGCGATGTTTCGGGCCGCAAGATGACGATCAGCGCCAAGACCGGCGTTAGCGTCACCAATACCGGCACCGGCAATCACGTTGCGATCTGCGATGCGTCCAACCTGCTTTTTGTGACCACGGTAACTTCGCAAGCCGTTTCCGCTGGCGGCACGGTGGACATTGGCTCGTGGAAAAATGAAATCACGGCAGTGGCTTAATGTCAGATGGCGATTGGCACCACACCTACACAATGCGGGAACGGTGCTAGCGCTGCGAGTAGCACAAGCTGGACGCTGACAAGCACCGCTGCAATTGACGCGGGTGAGGTTGGCGTCCTTCGCATTGCCAACGATAACATAAGCTCGACCGATGGCGATAACAGCGAAATAACCTCGGTCACTGGCGGCACCGGCACTTGGGAAAAGCTGGGCGAATACACAAACAGCCAAGGCGCGGCGGCGGGCGGCGTTACGGTGGCAACGTGGCTTTTCACGCCAAGTGCAAGCAATGCGTCAGGCACGGTTTTTACGATCACACTGGCCAGCGCACGAACACAGAAAATCGCAGCGCTGGAAAAGTGGACGGTTAGTTCGGGCAATAGCCTTCGCCAGACCACGGAAGCGGCTATCGTCACATCGCAGGTTGATGCTGGCGGCGGCTTCGGTTCGTCCAGTTTTACCGGCCTGACAAGCTTGCAACGCCTTTATCTGCGCGTCCTTGGCGCGGAACTAAGCACAACGGCATCGGTTGCGCCCACAACCAACTTTACCGCGCTTTCGTCTTTCCGCTCGTCCACTTCCAGCCCTGTTTCGGTGTTGGGTGAATATCGCGTCAACACATCTACCGGCGAGACCAGTAACCCGTCATTCACACCCACCGCTGACAAGGCGGGCATATTCTTCGCGCTGGAGGAATACACTCCGGGCGGCGGCGCTGTCGCGGTTGACAATGGATCACAAAGCCAATCCGCGACCATCCCGACTGTTGCGGCCAAATCCACGGTAGCCCCTGACAATGGCGCGCAAAGCCAGAGCGCGACAAGCCCAACGGTTTCAAGCGGCGGCAGTGTTTCGGTTGACAGCGCCTCACAGACGCAATCTGCCACTTCGCCAACGGTTGCGGCTAAATCCACCGTTGCGCCTGTAAACGCCTCACAGGGGCAAAGCGCGACAAGCCCGACACTCGCAGTTGCGGGGGTTGTCGCAGTTGCGGAAGGCGCACAAAGTCAAGCCGCCACTAGTCCGACAATTACGGCGCGTTCATCAGTTACGGTTCAAGGCGGGACGCAAAGCCAAGCTGCTACTAGCCCTAGCGTATCGTATAGCCTGACATTGAATGTGGCGAATGGTTCGCAAGGGCAGGCCGCTACCAGTCCGACCATATCGGCAACGCTTGTCGGCTGGACGTTCGTAAAGGATGCGGCAGAGGATCAATTGGCCTTCGCCAAGACAGCAACGCCCGATTTATTGCCGTTCGCTAAAGAGCCTGCTATAAATCCTTGGACTTTCGGAGTTTGAATTATGGCTACAAGTGGCGTTACAGCGTGGAGCCTTACCGCAAGGGACATCATTACCACGGCGCTGGTCAATGAACTGGCGGTGATCCCGATTGGTGAAGATCCGGAGGCCCAAGAGGCTACGCTTGTCCTGTCGAATTTGAACTACCTGATGAAGTCGGCAACCAATGGTTCGCACCTTGAAACGCTGGGCACGGTCACGATCCCTGCCAATAGTGCATCGGGTTCGGTGGCTGGCGATGTGCAGGAAGTCATTTCGGCAAGGCTGGTCACTGGCGCAACCGAACGTGATCTAAGCCGGTTTGAACGCGACGAATACCTTTCGCTTCCGAACAAGGCGGCAAGCGGAACGCCAACGATATTTTACGTATCGAGGCAGCGCGATGATGCGGTGATGTATGTATGGCCTGTTCCGGTGCAGGAAACGACCGTCAATATCAGTTATATCCGCATCCCTGAAACGGTTACGGACCTTAGCCAGAACGTTGACTTCCCTAGCGAGTACATACCGGCATTGACCGCAATGCTTGCTGTACGATCGGCAGGGGCTTTCGGTGAGACGCCATCGCCTGAACTTGTCGCGCGGGCAAACATGCTCTGGCGTGAAATGGAGGACAATCAGCGTCCCGTTTCCTATTTTATGGGCGCGATGTAATGCCGAATATCGACTTCGCGACATCATCCTATGAGCGCGGGCGCGGCGGGCTTCCACCGCTGTCTGTGACCAATATGGTGCTGGAACAAGCGCCAACGGAAAAGACCGGCAAGGCACTGCAAAGCCGGATGGCGGTTATTGATCGGGCTGCTGATATGGGCGCGGGGCCGGTCAAGGCTGTGTTCCGCAAGGATGGTGTGCAGTCGGGCGATCTGTTTGGCGTGTCATCTGGTGCGCTGTATCGCACCACGACCTATCTAGGCGCGGTCCCCGGCGATGGGCCTGTCTCGGTCGCTGGCAATGAAGGTGGCATTATGGTGGCGGCGGGCGGGGCGCTGCGCTATTATAACGGCACCACACTATCAGACGTGGCATTCCCTGACGGCGCTTCGGTGATCAAGGTCATTGCAGGCGCGGGCCGGTTCATCGCGTTACGGGCAGACACGGGCAAATTCTATTGGACGCCGGTTCTGGCAAGCACGGTCGATCCGCTCGACTTTGCCACGGCTGAAAACCAGCCTGACCGCGTGTTAGACGCTATTTTTGTTAATGACATCCTTTGGCTATTTGGTGCTGAAACCACTGAACCTTGGCCTAATTCAAGTGACGATGAATTGCCATTTCAGCCGCTAGAATCCAGCGTGATCGAAAAGGGCATCCGCGCTACGGGATGTGTGGCGGCTATCGGTTCCACATTCGCATGGGTGACGCACGAAAATCAGGTGTGCATGTCGGATGAAAACAACGTCATCTCGAACAATGGCCTGCAAGAGCGCATCGAAGCCAGCGCAACGGTAAGCCTTTTCCCGTTCGTGATGGGCGGCAATGAATATCTCTGTCTACAACTCGACAACGAAACGCAGGTTTTCCAACCTCGCACCGGCCAATGGTCGGAATGGAAAAGCT
>JADYXV010000141.1 GCA_020853995.1 Novosphingobium sp. | reverse complement strand
GAACCCGCGACCCCCGGCGTGACAGGCCGGTATTCTAACCGACTGAACTACCGCTGCATGTCGGTCGGACTTTCATCCGAATCACAAACCTGACCGGAGAAACCGGCAAGACTTGAGAGGCGCGCAATTTACGCAGGCAACAAACGCAAGTCAACTCCTTGAGGAAATCAATTCCACCGGGACGCCATCAAGCGGCTCAGGCAAACCAAGCTATTGCGCCAGGCATCAGAGAGCTGCGAGCCCGCGACCAAGATCTTTTTGCAGATCGGCCAGCTCTTCCAGGCCGACAGCGATGCGAATCAGGTTGTCCTTGATGCCTGCAGCGGCCCGATCTTCAGGCGACAAGCGCCCATGGGTAGTGGTGGCCGGATGGGTGATGGTAGTTTTGCTATCCCCCAAGTTGGCGGTGATAGAAATCAGCCGGGTAGCATCGATAAAGCGCCAGGCACCTTCCTTGCCACCGCTCACCTCAAAGCTCAGCACCGCACCGAAGGCACTCTGCTGGCGTTTGGCCAGCTCATGCTGCGGGTGACTGGGCAAGCCCGAGTAATGCACCCGCTCAACGCCAGGCTGTTGCTCCAGCCATTCGGCCAAGGCCTGGGAGCTGGCGCAATGTGCCTGCATACGCAGACGCAAGGTCTCCAGCCCCTTGAGAAACACCCAGGCATTGAACGGGCTCAAGGTAGGCCCTGCCGTGCGCAAAAAGCCCACCAATTCATTCATCTGCGCGGATCGACCAGCAACCACACCACCGAGACAGCGGCCTTGACCGTCAATAAACTTGGTCGCCGAATGAATAACGATATCCGCACCCATAGCCAGGGGCTGTTGCAACGCCGGCGTACAGAAACAGTTGTCCACCGCCAACCACGCACCTTTGGCATGCGCAAGCTCGGCAAGGGCAGCGATATCTACCAGCTCCGATAACGGATTGGATGGCGATTCGACAAACAACAGACGGGTATTGGGCTTGAATGCAGCCTGCCATGCTGACAGATCGGCCAGCGGCACATAGTCCACCTGCACACCAAAGCGCTTGAAGTACTTCTCGAACAGCGACACCGTGGCGCCAAATACGCTGCGCGAAACCAGGATATGGTCACCGGCGCTGCACAGACTCATCACAGTAGCCAATATCGCCGACATGCCTGAGGCTGTAGCTACTGCCTGCTCGGCGCCTTCCAGTGCCGCGATGCGTTCTTCGAATGCCCGCACGGTGGGATTGGTGTAACGCGAATAGACGTTGCCCGGCACTTCACCGGAAAAACGCGCAGCGGCATCGGCCGCAGAGCGAAAGACATAACTGGAAGTGAAAAACATGGCTTCGCCATGCTCGCCTTCGGGCGTGCGGCGCTGGCCCGCACGTACCGCCAGGGTGTCGAAACCGGCACCTTCGAGATCACTGTCCAGCCGGCCGGCCTCCCATTCCTGCGTCATGCCGATTCCTCCTTAGTTGTTGTGCAGGTCAATGATTGCGCTGACAGCTTGCAAACGAGTCTGCGAAGAATCATTACGGGCCTGGTCAATACGGTCGAGGTAACTTGCGTTGATATCGCCGGTGATGTATTCGCCAGTGAACACCGAGCTGTCAAAGCCCTGGATATTGGCATTGCCTTCACTGACCGCATCTTCCAGATCCTGCAGCTCCTGATACACCAGCCAGTCGGCACCAATCAGCTCGGCCACCTCCTCGGTATTGCGTCCATGGGCAATCAGCTCATGGGCGCTGGGCATGTCGATACCATACACATTCGGGTAACGCACCGCCGGCGCCGCCGAGCAGAAAAAGACACTTTTAGCCCCCGCCTCGCGTGCCATCTGGATGATCTGCTTGCAGGTGGTACCACGCACAATCGAGTCATCGACCAGCATCACATTCTTGCCGCGGAACTCCAGTTCGATGGCATTGAGCTTCTGTCGCACGGATTTTTTCCGTGCGGCCTGACCGGGCATGATGAAGGTCCGGCCGATATAGCGATTCTTCACAAAGCCTTCGCGGAACTTGACGCCAAGCCGGTTGGCCAGTTCCAGCGCCGAAGTGCGGCTGGTATCCGGTATCGGGATCACTACATCGATGCCATGCTCAGGGCGCTCGCGCATGATCTTTTCGGCCAGTTTTTCCCCCATGCGCAAGCGGGCTTTGTAGATCGAGACACCATCCATGATCGAGTCCGGACGAGCCAGATAGACATGTTCGAAAATGCACGGCGCATAGTGCGGATTCTGTGCGCACTGGCGGGTAAACAACTTGCCCTCCTCCGTGATGTAAACCGCCTCGCCGGGAGCCAGATCACGAATCAGGGTGAAGCCGAGCACATCCAGAGCAACGCTCTCAGAGGCGATCATGTATTCGACGCCTTCATCCGTATGGCGTTGACCAAACACTATCGGACGAATTGCATTCGGGTCGCGGAAGCCGAGGATGCCGTAACCGGTAATCATCGCTACCACCGCATAGCCGCCGATGCAGCGAGCGTGCACGCCCGCCACCGCAGCAAACACATCATCCTCGGTGGGCTGCAGTTTGCCGCGTTGCGCCAG
>JADYXV010000140.1 GCA_020853995.1 Novosphingobium sp. | reverse complement strand
GTCTCGCCACTGCGCCCGACACGACCGGGCGGGGGGGAGAAGCAAAGGTCCTGGCCAGCCCCGCTGTGCGAAAGCGGGCGGCTGACCTTGGCATCAACCTTGCCGAAGTGCGCCCCTCGGACGAAGGCCGCGTCCGTCATGCCGACCTTGATCAGTTCCTGGCGTACAATGCGCAGGGCGGCTACCGGCCTGCAGGCAACCATCGCGGTGATGAACAGATCAAGGTCATCGGAATGCGCCGCCGGATCGCCGAAAACATGGCGGCGTCAAAGCGCAATATCCCGCACTTTTCCTATGTTGAAGAGTGTGACGTAACAGCGCTTGAGACTATGCGAGGACAGCTTAACGCCAGCAGGGGCGACAAGCTCAAACTGACGATGTTGCCATTGTTGATTACGGCCATCTGTCGCGCTTTGCCGCAGTTCCCGATGATCAATGCGCGTTATGATGACGAGGCGGGGATCGTCACGCGTTACGGCGCGGTGCATCTGGGTATCGCCGCGCAAACGCCTGCCGGTTTGATGGTGCCGGTCATTCGCAACGCCGGAACGTTGAACTTGTGGCACTTGGCGCGAGAAATCGGGCGTTT
Organism: Novosphingobium sp.; assembly: GCA_020853995.1. Taxonomy (GTDB): domain Bacteria; phylum Pseudomonadota; class Alphaproteobacteria; order Sphingomonadales; family Sphingomonadaceae; genus Novosphingobium. The sequence continues at coordinate 4,313 of JADYXV010000140.1, read as the reverse complement.
GGCGGAAGCTGCGCGTAACGGATCGGCAAAATCCGAAGAGCTTTCAGGATCAACGCTTACCCTGACTTCGCTCGGCCCATTGGGCGGTATTGCAACGACGCCTGTGATAAATCGCCCGGAAGTTGCCATCATCGGCCCCAATCGCATTGTCGAACGGCCGATGTTCGTGTCCGATGGCATGGGCGGTGAACGGATCGAGAAGCGAAAGCTGATGAATATATCCATCAGTTGCGATCATCGCGTGGTTGATGGCCATGACGCGGCCAGTTTTGTGCAAGCCGTCAAGAAGCTGATCGAGACGCCGGTATTGTTGCTGGCCGACTGAATCAGCGCACGACGCCGCGATAGGTAAGCTGCCCACTGCCGCGCAAGGCGACATTCCCCGGCACGCGCCAGCGCAAGTGGGTTACATCTTCGGGCGAAGCTGCGCGAATGAAGCCATCACGGTCACGTACACGCAAGTCTTCCAGTTGGCCCCATGAACGGCCGCCGTCGACCGAGACTTCTTCTGTACCATCAACGCTGCGTTGAAAGGCGACGGTGCGGGGCAGGGGATTGGTCACAGTGAACTGATCGCCGCGCAGGGCAATCCAGTTCACCACAAAGATTACGTTGTCGCCGGGGCTTAAACGATCCGCGCGGGCAAGGATGCGGCTTTTGTGGCCACCAGGTGCCGTCACGAACTTCTCGACAAAAACGTCGCTTGCAAAGCGAACGGTGTCGGCTGCTTGAGCAGTAACCGGCGCACACACGGCGACAGCGCTACCAGCGCTTACGGCAATCGATCTTGCAAGCATTCCAAGTCCCTTTGACGCACGGATTGCGTCAGACACCGGTTTGCCAAAGAGACGCTAAAACGTGGTTAACGCTGTTAAACCAAGTTTTTCTGTCTCGCTCAAAAATGCTGTACGTTGAGCGTTGACAGGGTGCGATCACTGCCATAGAGGCGGCGCTCCCAAGGGTGAGCGGGTGTAGCTCAGTTGGTTAGAGTATCGGCCTGTCACGCCGAGGGTCGCGGGTTCAAGTCCCGTCACTCGCGCCATTGGGAAGATGAAAAAGGCGCCTTCGGGCGCCTTTTTCTTTGTCCGCAATGTTCAACAGAAATTACCGTTCGCAGTGTGTTGACAGCCCGATCAACCTGCCATAGAGGCGCGTCTCCCCAAGGGGCGAGCGGGTGTAGCTCAGTTGGTTAGAGTATCGGCCTGTCACGCCGAGGGTCGCGGGTTCAAGTCCCGTCACTCGCGCCACCTTGGGGAATTTTCCCTATATTCTTGAGTTAAGGCGCTGTCTTTTGCGCGGGCTAATCGCGCGTCAGCCCCAGCGGCCGGTTTCCATCCAGATCAGGAAACGGCGTAGCGGCAAGAGCCATGCGACGCCCAGTACAATGTATACCAGCGTTTGTAGCAGAACATGCCATTGACCAATGATGGACGAGGCCGATGCGATTGCCACGGCATAAAGTGTCAGCGCAACAAGCAACAGAATGATGCCAACCGGTTTGCGCCAGGTGGGCTGCCAGTCAGGGCGCTCGTCATGTTTCATGCTGCCAACTCCCAAGGGCCATAGATTCGCGTAGGCGTTACCACGGCGTGGAGCGGGCGGTCATGCGTCTCACAGGGCAGGTCGCTGACCAATTGGCAGTCCCAGGCAAGGCCGATGGGCACTGCGCCGGGATTTGCTGCCAGCCACCGGTCATAATGGCCGCCGCCTTGGCCCAGCCGGTCACCTTCTGCGGTAAAACCGACCAAAGGCACGAACACTACGTCCGGTACAAATTCGGAGGCGTCAGCATCAGGTTGTGCGATGCCTTGCCACGGGCCCGGAACAAGCATGTCATCAACCCACGGTGAGCGCCATTCACGGAATGTCATCGGAGCTGCGCGGTTTGCGAACCAGGGCAGGACGACCTTGTGGCCCGCTTCATGGAAATGCCGCGCATAAGCCGTTGCCGGTGCTTCGCCCGGTCCGGCGAGATAGACGCCAACTGTGGCGCCAGCCGGAACAAGCGCTGCAACAGGTGAGGGGGGCTGTTTGAACATCAGCGCCCGAAAGCGCGGGTCCAGTGCAAGAACGTGAGCATTGCGCTTCGCCCTCAGGTCACGGCGCAGTGCTGCTTTTCCGTCCACGCTCAACTCCGAAGGCTCAAAAAAGGGGAGGGTGACGGGCCCACCATGGGTCGTTAGCTCGGAAAATCCTCTGACGCCTCGACGTCAGGTGGGGACCGCTTACCCGGGACCAGGATCCCAGACAGGGGCAGACCCCTTGGATTGCTTATAGCCTCAGGGATATTCATGCGGCTCGTGCCGGGCAGATCCCGTCACCCCCTAGTTAGGCCTTCGCGGCCCCATGCTCAAGGGCTTGCCCAAGTTTTTCGAGCCGTTCTGCCAATAAGTTGATCCGTTCGGCGGCCTGCTCATTCATTTCGCGCGCCAAAGCGGATGGTTGGGCTGTATTTTCTGGTGGTGGCGCCTGACGATGCGCTTCGTGCAATTCATCGGCAAGCATAAGTGCGACGACCAGCAGCATTCGGGCTTCATTGGGCGCTCCGCCCATTTTGCGCGCACGATCGTCAAGCATACGGCCCAACATTTCGACGTGGGGTTCCTCACCCTCGGCACAGGAAACGGCGAAGGAGCGTCCGCCGATCGGGAGGCTGACGTTTATCAACCGACATTCCTCATTTGGGCAAGCCTGCCAACAACAAGTCCAGTTGTCCCAGCTCTTGCGCGACGGTGTCTTTCAGTTTGCGGTGCCGGACTTTGAGAATAGCCAGTTCATGGCCGGCATCGCCGCCCTGATTGTGCAGTTGTGAAAAAGCCCCCTCGACCCTGCCGAGCGCTTGCTCAAGCCGATCCAGCGCGGCATCCAATGCTTCAGTCGCCATGGGCACGAACGCTAACAGATTGTTGGCTTATCGCAACAGCCAAGCCAGAAATTGCTAGGGTATAGCGTCAATCTAAGCCCTTGAACGATGGGCAGTCGTAGCCTCAGCCTTGACCATAGCGGCCAGCGTGACCAAAGAGGCCGCGCTCCGAATCATTCGGAAACCATTGTAAAGGTCGATGCTGACCGCACGACATGGAAGGTTTTTTGCAAGCATGACACGCGAATCCGGCGCGCTGGCGCACAGTCAGGAACAGTTGGCACCAATGGCCAACGCGATCCGCGCGCTCGCCATGGATGCGGTTCAGGCTGCAAATTCCGGCCACCCCGGCATGCCGATGGGCATGGCCGATGTGGCAACAGTGTTGTGGACGCAATTCCTGAAACATGACCCTGCCGCACCAAACTGGTCTGATCGTGACCGGTTCGTCCTGTCGGCAGGTCACGGTTCGATGCTCATCTATGCGTTGTTGCACCTCACGGGTTATGCCGCGCCAACGATGCAGGACATCCGCAATTTCCGGCAGTTGAACAGCCCCTGCGCCGGTCACCCCGAAAACTTCATGCTCGATGGCGTGGAATGCACCACCGGTCCACTGGGCCAAGGTCTGGCGATGGCTGTCGGCATGGCAATGGCCGAACGCCACCTGAATTCACAGTTCGGTGATGATCTGGTTGATCACAAGACGTGGGTTGTGGCCGGTGACGGCTGCCTGATGGAAGGCATCAATCACGAAGCGATCGGGCTTGCAGGCACGCTGAAGCTTGGCCGTCTGAACGTTCTGTGGGACGACAACAAGATCACGATTGACGGCGACACATCGCTTTCAACCACCGAAGATATCCTTGCCCGCTACACCGCCAGCGGTTGGCATGTGACGACGTGCGACGGGCATGACTTTGCCGATATTGCCCGCGCATTGGCTGAAGCTACGGTTGATCCTCGCCCGTCACTGGTTGCTTGCCGCACCGTGATCGGCAAGGGCGCGCCGAACAAGCAGGGCGGCCATAATGTCCACGGCTCGCCACTGGGCGCAGACGAAATTGCTGCAGCGCGCGAATACCTTGGCTGGACGGCGGCCCCATTCGAAGTGCCTGCCGAAATCATGGCCAACTGGCGCGCCGCAGGAGCGCTTGGCCAAGCCGATCATGCCGCTTGGGAAGCGCGCGCCGCTGGTAATGCCAAGGCTGCTGAACTTGCACGCCGCATGGATGGCGTGCTTCCGGCTGAAACGGGCTTTAACGCTTATATCCAGTCATTGATTGCCAATCCACCCAAGGTTGCCACTCGCAAATCCAGCGAAATGGCCTTGGAAGCGTTTACGGCGAACGTGCCCGAACTCGTGGGCGGTTCGGCTGACCTTACTGGCTCAAACCTCACCAAGACCAAGTCGACCTCGCCGTTCAGTGCGGACGATTATTCCGGGCGT
>JADYXV010000139.1 GCA_020853995.1 Novosphingobium sp. | reverse complement strand
TGCAGGGCATCGTTGCCAATCACCCGATTGGCCGCATGGGCAGGCCCGATGAAATGGGCGGCGGCGTGGTCTATCTGTGTTCGGAAGCGGCCAGCTTTGTCACTTGCACCGAATTCCTGATGGACGGCGGTTTCAGCCAGGTTTGATGGGACAAGTGGGGCGGGGCATTGCTGCTCCGCCCCCCTTGATTTCAATCCGCAAAAACCGTGCGGTAGGACCGGCGCGTGAATTTCCACGCGCCGTCAATCTTGCGCAGTTCGTCGGTATAGCGTCCGGTGGTGTGGATGCGTTTTCCCGTTGCGGGATCGTCGTAAATTTCGATGGTATAGGCGATGGCATTGGCCTTATCGCCGTCCACTTCGATGGATCCGGGCTGCATGAAGTAGATCATCGGTTTGGTGCAATTGTCCAAGCCGTAATGCTTCAAAGATTCCACCCAGCCCGAAACGATCACGTCCTTGCCGGTAAATCCGCCAAGATCGGGATAATCGGGCAGTTCCCAATAGGCGTCTTCTGCCCAGATCGAGCCCCACAGGTCGGCGTCCTTGGTCATCACGCCGTGAGCGTGGGTATCCATCAATTCGCGGATGGCGGTGCGATCTTCGATTGGTCCGGTAAATGGCATTGTTGCGGCTCCTTACCAGGCGTGGGGTTCGCCATTCCATTTCAGGAAATCGCCCGATGTTTCGAGCGTCCAGTTGGCAGCGATATTGCGGATGCCGGTGGCGCTTTCTTGCGGCGTGATGTCGGCACCTTCGCCGCCCATATCGGTTTGCACCCAGCCCGGATGGACAAGGCCGATGATCACGCCGCGATCCTTGAGGTCAATCGCGACAGAGCGCATCATGCGGTTAAGCCCGGCCTTGGCTGCAACATAGGCATAAAATCCGCCATAGGGCCATGTGGATGCGGCAAGCTGGCTGGACAGGTTGATGACTTTTGCGCCTGCATGCAGACGGGGCAGGAATGCTTGCAACACGCGCAGCGGGCCTTGGACCATGATGCGCATGGCATCGTCCCATGCCGCCCAGTCCGCGCCATCCAGTTCAGGCGCTACTGGTCCGGCGACACCGGCCACGTTGTAGAGGATGTCGATAGCATCGCTGCCAGTGTCGGCAGCACCGGCCTTCACCGAGGCATCGTCGCTAACGTCCATTTGATGGACAGTCAGCTTGCCGCTCGATGATGCGGCCAGATCGGCAAGTGCGGTTGCACCTTGCGGATCGCGCACAAGCGCCAGCACACGGTCCCCTGCGGCAACATGCTGCCTTGCCAGTTCCAGCCCGATCCCGCGCCCTGCGCCGGTAATTGCGATGGTAGCCATTTGTGTGTTCTCCCACTGTGGTTCCGGGCAGTGCTGCCGGTAATCGTAATGCCGGTAATCGTTATGATTTGTAGAGCGCGCTGATGGCCTGCATCGACAGCTTGAGCACCATATCGATGCGGTCCTGCCCGAATACCGGGCGGTGCAACAACAGGCCCGAATGCACCGCAATGGCAAAATCGCTGCCCAGCTTCATGGCGTGCCACTGGTCACGCCACTGCGGGAAGGATTCGATCATTTCTGCGGTCCACACCTCGTCATAACGGCGTGCGGCGGGTTCGAATGCGGCGTTGAGTTCAGGATCGGTGCGCGCGGCCACGGCCAGTTCGACATAAGCGGCATATTCGCGCGTTTGCACACTGCGCCAATGCGCCTGTGTTGCCAGATCGATCAGTTCTTCATCGCCGCGCTGCGCCATTGCCGCCAGATAATCGTCAAGGAACAGGCGGATGCGCTGGTAGAAGATGTGATCCACGACGGCAGCCACCAGTTCGATACGGGTGGCAAAGTGGTGATGCATGGCTCCGCGTGACACGGCGGCGCGTTCAGCCACTTGCGCCGTGGTCAAACCGGCATAACCGCCGGTCACCAGACAATCGACCGCAGCCTCCAGCATTTTAAGCCGTGTTTGCGCAGATTTGCGCTGCTGCCAGCGCACCGGCTCATCGCCCAGGGTGGCGGGGCGCATCGCGGCGAGCATTCGCTTTTGCATGGTGGAACCGGGCATCGTCATTGTCCTGTCATGCCTTTTCAAGCTTGCCAAGACCTCCTGACAAAACCGCTAGTAGGCATATCGCCAAGGATAGGACCATAAAACAGGCAGATCAGCCGGTTATTTGGCGATTCGTGAAAATTTGGCGACCAGCGTGAAATGCTGGCGCCCTTACATGGGAGGGAAATGATGAAAGCGAGACACGCCATTCGTCTGATGTCCGGTCTTTCGGCCCTGGCATTTGTTGCCGCGCCGACGTTCGCCGGGGCGCAAGAGGCGCAGGCCGAAGCCACTACGGGCGGCATCGGCGAAATCATCGTTACAGCGCAAAAGAAGGCCGAGAGCATCCAGTCGGTGCCGATCTCGATTGCGGCTGTCAGCGGCGAACAGCTTTCAGCCATGAACGTGACCACGTTGCAGGCGCTGCAAGGTTCGGTTCCCAACGTGCAGATCGATAACTTTGCCAATACGCCCAACAACGCGGTGTTCACCATTCGCGGCATCGGCGTGATCGAACCCGATCCTTATGCCGGCAACACCGTGTCGATCGTGGTCGATGGCGTGCCGCAGTTCTTCTCGATGGGCGCGCTGCTCGATACATATGATACCGGCCGCGTTGAAATCCTGCGCGGTCCGCTGGGCACCTGGTTTGGCGCACATACCCCAGGCGGCGGTGTCAACG
>JADYXV010000138.1 GCA_020853995.1 Novosphingobium sp. | reverse complement strand
TGAAGGTATTGGCCCATAGTCAGGAAATCGATCCCGGCGCTGCGCATGTCATCCATCACCTGATGCACTTCAAGCCGCTGTTCCCCCAGCCCCAGCATGATTCCGCTTTTGGTAAAAACCAATGGATCATGGGCCTTCACTTCCTCCAGCAAACGCAGCGACGCATAATAGCGCGCGCCCGGCCGGATGGTCGGGTAAAGGCGCGGTACGGTTTCCAGATTGTGGTTATAGACATCCGGACCGGCTGCCACGATCGCTTCCACCGCCGCACGCATTTTCCCGCGAAAATCTGGGGTGAGAATTTCAATCGTGGTGTTCGGCGTATTTGCCCGCAGCGCCTTGATAACTTTGACAAACTGGCCAGCGCCGCCATCGGGCAAATCATCGCGGTCAACTGACGTGATCACGATATGCTCCAGCCCCATCTTGGCTGCAGCAACCGCTACGTTTTCCGGTTCCAGTGGATCAACCGCGCGCGGCATCCCGGTCTTGACGTTGCAGAACGCACAGGCGCGGGTGCAGACATCGCCCAGGATCATCACCGTGGCGTGCTTCTTGGTCCAGCATTCGCCAATGTTGGGGCATGCCGCTTCTTCGCAAACCGTATTGAGCCCCAGATCACGCATCAGCTTGCGGGTTTCGCCGTAACCCTGACTGGTCGGGGCCTTGACCCTGATCCAGTCCGGTTTGCGTTGGCGTTCACTCTTGGGTGCAGAGGCTAGATCGTTCATGGCGTTCAGATAGGCGTATGGGCCAAGGGTTGCCAGTCGGAATTTGCATCGCCACAAGCGCGTGCATGAGCGACATCGATTCCACTGGATTTGACCGCCTGGTCGAAGGCTATCGCCGCTTTCGTGCCAATGGCTGGGTTCCCAATCACGAACGCTGGGCTACGTTGCGCGATGGGCAAGCCCCTGATGTGATGGTTATCGCCTGCAGCGACAGCCGGGTTGATCCGGCCCAGATTTTCGATGTCGATCCCGGAGAGGTTTTTGTGGTCCGCAATGTTGCGGCCATGGTCCCACCGTTTGAAACCACCCCCGGACACCATGGGGTTTCAGCAGCGCTGGAATTTGCGGTCCAGTTCCTGAAGGTCAAGGAAGTGGTCGTAATGGGCCACGGAATGTGCGGCGGTTGCAAAGCTGCCCTGACGCAGGAAATGCTCGGAACCGAGCCAGGCGAAGGCGGATTCATCGCTGATTGGATCGCCATGCTTGACGATGCCCGCGCGCATGTTGTTGCCCAACACGGCAGCGAAGGGCGCGCAGCCGAACAGGCCATGGAGCTTGAGGGAGTCAAGGTCAGTCTGGCCAACTTGCGGACTTTCCCGTGTGTGCGATCGAAGGAACGGAAGGGCGAATTGCGCCTTACCGGAGCCTTTTTCGCCATTTCAGACGGCCTGCTGCACGTCCTCGATGAGGACAGCGGCGCGTTCAATCCGGTCAGCTGAGCAACGAAAAGGGCGGCGCTTTCGCACCGCCCTTCCCGATTTTTCCAATGGTCTGGCTTACTTGCCGGCCATCTTGTTCTTGGCATAGACCATCCACAGCTGCGCGATCGGCGCGCGGGTATCGGTCACTTTGCCGAAAGCTTCAATGGCTTCGGCAAACTTGCCCTGATCGACCAAGGCGATGCCCAACCGCAGGTTGACGCGGCCAGCATCAACACCCGGCTTGGTCAGCGCGAGACGGTACATTTCCTCTGCCTTGGCCGACATGCCATGGCTCAGGAAGGTGTCAGCCGCGCCAACAACCGTGGCAGCATCAGCCCGCGGACCGCGCGCATCCTTTTCCTGGACAACAAGCAGTTCCTTGTCCCCGGCAAGACGGCCGCGAGCCTGCGTTTGCAGCTTGCCAACGGTGTTGCCCAGACCATCAACCGGGGTATCCAGAGTGATCATCCCTGCCGCGATGCCCTGATCAATCAGGCGCAACACTTCGGCAGGAAGACGCTTGGGATCGGCATAGACGATGTAATCAACATAATCGCTGCCGTCTTCAAAGCTGCCGGTACGATCGCGCAGTCGCAGCAGATCAAGCCGGTCCTGACCCGCATACTTGTTGATCGTCGTAACCGTGAAGATCGCCCGGCTCCAATTGGTCTTTGACGGATAGTAGGTCACCAAATCGCCCGCCAGCAGGTTGGTTTCTGCGGGCAGCTTGTTGTTGAAGGCGATCACAACGCCGTTGTCGATCCAGTATTCGGGCGAAGCGGTGCCGTTGCGGGTGATCGCATCGTGCAGCATCTTCAGGCCCAGCGGCAGCTGCTTGTCGAGCAGATAGGCGTTGGCGAGATGAAACTCGCTCTCATCCTTGGTGTAACCGCCGTCAACGCCGGCTTTCAGTTCACGCTGAGCGGTTGCATAGTCGCCGCTTTCCATGGCCAGACGGCCAAGCGTGACATGCACCAGCGGCACGGTTTCAGGCGGCAGGCGTCCGCTATCGAGCTGCATCTGCAGACCGCGCTTCTGGCTGGCCTTGTCGATCGCGACGTTGCCATAATTCACCATCAACTGGCCGCACAGCAGCTTGTCATCAGCATTGCTGACCGCAGCGACTGCCGCTTCGACCAGTGTGTATTCGGGCTTGAGCAGACCCTGAAGCGCGGCAATTTCGCCGTTCATCGCGGCAAGCGCGGCTTCCTTGTCAGCTTTGTTGCGTGCAGAATTCACGCGCTTGGC
>JADYXV010000137.1 GCA_020853995.1 Novosphingobium sp. | reverse complement strand
TCGATTGCGCGCATCAGGCAGGCCATGCCCATGCGCGGATTGACCGGTGGGATGCGGCGCTGCCGTGGATACTCGAACAAATGCATGGAGAAGACGCGTGACCGATACTGTTGAAGCCCGGCTGACGGAATTGGGCTTGGCGTTGCCCCAGGCAGCGGCGCCTGTGGCGGCCTATGTGCCCACGGTTGAAGCGGGTGGTCTGCTGCACGTTTCGGGTCAATTGCCGTTCATCGATGGCAAGCTGGTGACCGGACGCTTGGGCAAGGACGTCAGCCTGGAAGAGGGCAACGCCGCTGCACAGGCTTGCGGTCTGATGATACTGGCACAAGTCAAAGCGGCGCTCGGATCGCTCGATCGGGTAGAGCGCGTGGTAAAGCTGGGCGCGTTTATCAGTTCGGCCAAAGATTTCACCGATCAGCCCAAAGTCGCCAATGGCGCTTCGGAATTGATGGTGGCGGCGTTTGGCGATGCGGGCAAACACGCGCGCAGCGCAGTAGGTGTGCCGGTTTTGCCTTTGGGAGCGGCTGTAGAAGTCGACGCGATCTTTGCTATTCGCTCTGCTTGACAGTTTCTTTGTCACGCCGCCCGATCAGGCGCGCGTAGGCTGGCTGCGCGGCGTGACTTATGCCCATCGCGGGCTGCACGGTGCTGGTTCCAGCGGCGGCGTGCCAGAAAATTCGCCCAAAGGCTTTGCGCTGGCGATTGAACGGGGGCTGGGCATCGAATGCGATGTGCAGCGCACTGCCGATGGGCAGGCCGTGGTGTTCCATGACTGGGAACTGGAAAGATTGACCGGTGAAACCGGCGCAGTGCTTGACCGGCGCATGGATCAGTTGACCAAGATTGCGTTGAGCGGCAGCACGGACTTGATTCCGACACTGCGAGAGTTTCTGACGCAAGTGGCCGGACGTGTGCCGGTGCTGATCGAGTTGAAATCGAGGAGCGATTTGCGTGCGGCACCGCTGTGTCTGGCTGTGCGGCGGGCGCTTGAGGGGTATCGCGGGCCGGTGGCGGTGATGAGCTTTGATCCGCGTGTCTCACGCTGGTTCGCCCGCTATTCGCCGCATATCGTGCATGGGTTGGTGGTGACCGAGAACGGCAGCCGAACGCTGCCCTCGCGGATCAAGCGGCGTCTGGCGTTCTGGCAGGCCAAGCCACAGTTTCTGGCATGGGATATCCGTGATTTGCCAAGCAAGTTTGCGGCCAAGCAACGCAAGCGTGGTTTCCCGTTGCTGACGTGGACCGTGCGTTCGGCAGAACTGGCTGCGCGGGCGGCCGACTGTGCCGATGGACCTATTGCCGAGGGTGCAGGGCTGGGGGCATAAGCGCGCCTGTGACTTACACCGCGCGCATCCACAAATCCGTTTCGGAAATTGCCCCCGAGGATTGGGACCGGCTGGCAGGCAGTGGCAATCCGTTTGTTTCGCACACGTTCCTGAAGCTGCTGGAAGATTCGCGGTCAGTCGGCGCGCGCAGTGGCTGGTCGCCTCTGCCGATTGTGATCGAAGGCGAAGATGGCAGGCCAGCGGCGGCTTTGCCCGCCTATCTTAAAAGTCATAGCCAGGGCGAATATGTGTTCGACCATTCATGGGCGGACGCATGGCAACGTGCGGGCGGGGACTATTATCCCAAGTTGCAGATTGCCGCGCCGTTTACGCCAGCCACCGGGCCACGGTTGCTGGTGGGGGATCAACCGGAACTGGCCCTGCCACTGCTGCGCGCAGCCGAACAATTGTGTGAAAACAACGGGCTGTCTTCAGCGCACGCCACGTTCATCATGCCCGAGCAATTGCCGCTGTTTGAAGAAGCCGGATGGATGCTGCGCAGCGACCTCCAGTTCCACTGGGACAATCGCGGCTATGCCGGTTTTGACGACTTTCTGGCGGTCCTATCATCTGACAAGCGCAAGAACCTGCGTAAAGAGCGGGCCAAGGCTCAAGATGGCGTCGAGATCCGCGCGCTGACGGGCGACGAGATCAAGCCGGAACATTGGGATGCGTTCTGGATCTTTTATCAGGATACCGGCGCGCGCAAATGGGGGCGGCCCTATCTGACGCGTGAGGCGTTTGATCTGATTGGCGAGCGCATGGCCGACAAAGTGCTGCTGGTGCTGGCCTTCCTTGATGGTCAGGCGGTGGCGGGCGCGATCAACTTCATTGGGGCAGATGCACTTTACGGGCGCTATTGGGGTGCGCTGATCGACAAGCCGTTCCTGCATTTCGAACTGTGTTATTATCAGGCGATTGATGCAGCGATTGCCTTGGGCCTCAACCGCGTTGAAGCAGGCGCGCAGGGCGGCCATAAGCTGGCGCGGGGGTATGCGCCGGTGCAAACATGGTCGGCGCACTATATCGTTGATCCCGGATTCCGCCGTGCAGTTGCCGATTTCCTCAAGCAGGAACGCGCAGGCATTGCGCAGGACCAGTTGTTGTTGGGTGAGCGGACGCCCTTCAAGAAGGGGGGGTGATACGGCAGGGATTGTCGGCTAGGCCATCGTTCAAGTTTTTACAGAGATTGGGAATTTCATCTTGGATACGATGATCGATTTGCCGGAAGTCGCTGCTGAACCGGCTATGGCCGGGCTGATAAGCCGCACGGCTGCATCCTTGCGTGATATGGCAGATCAGCTTGATCAAGGGACTCTGCTGGCGCAGTTTGAATGGGTCATTCCGATGTCGGACATCGGCAGCGCACGAATGGATGAGCATTGCAATGCGATCGCCGAGCGTCTCGGAAAAAAGCAAACGGCGGTTTATGCGATCTGCTTCGATGATGCCGTTCCGCTGGAGCGTGTTTACGATGTTGTCGATGGCAACAAGGCGCAGAATAAAGCGTTGCCGGCGGCGGAACGCCGCGCATTTGCGCGGGTCAACAAACGCAAACGCAATATTGGCAGTCGCTGCCTCTATATCGGGCAATCTGAAAAGGCGGCTGAACGTATCCGCCAGCATTTGACCGAGGCGCACCCGGCCACATTCGCAATCCATCTCAATTACTGGCCGAACGACATCCCCGGAAATCTGATTGTTCAGGTGATTGGCGTGTCCGACGCGCAACGCGTGCTGGTGCCGTTTATCGAAGATCAATTGGCCAGCGAGATGTCACCCATTCTGGGGCGGCGCGGGTCAGTTTGATTCAGCGGTAAAAATCCGGCTTAGAGCGCTTTCCGACCAATCTGGCTCACCGTGACGGAGCCGATTTTGGCCGAGTGCAAGGATTGAGGAGGGAGCCATGCCGTCGCATAGTGACCGACGAAAGACGCAGCAATC
>JADYXV010000136.1 GCA_020853995.1 Novosphingobium sp. | reverse complement strand
GGTGACCCATCGGGGTCACGGTTGGACACAGTGCCGGAACCGATGATCGTTCCTGCTCCGATGCGGCGCGTCTTGGCAAGATGAGCGATCAATACACCAAAGTCGAACGTGCACTCCTCGCCCGCCTCAATCCGGCCAAACGGCGCACCGTTCAGGTCGACTGTCAGCGTCTGCAAGAGTTTTCCACCTGCCCAAGCATCACCCATTGCATCGGGCGTTACGAAAACCGGCGAGAAATGGCTGGCCGGCTTGGATTGGACAAAGCCGAAACCCTTTGCCAATTCACCGGGAATGAGATTGCGCAGCGACACGTCGTTGACCAAGCCGACCAAGCGCACATGTTTCAATGCGGCAGCCGGTGTTATGCCCTGCGGCACATCGCCGGTAACCACCACTATTTCGGCTTCAAAGTCACAGCCCCAGTCTTCATCTGCCAGAAGTACAGGTTCACGCGCGCCGCGCAAATCGTCGCTGCCGCCTTGATACATCAGCGGATCAGACCAGAAACTTGCCGGAAGTTCAGCACCACGGGCTTTGCGCACCAATTCCACGTGGTTGACATAGGCGCTGCCATCGACCCACTGGAAAGCCCTTGGCAAAGGTGCACAAGCCTCGCGCTCGTGAAAGCGTTTGCGCGGGATCGCGCCATGCGCCAGTTCGATCGATAGTGCTTCAAGCTGCGGGTAATGCCGGTCCCAATCGTCAAGCAGACCCTGCATGGTCGGTACGATATGATCGGCATCGGCATACCAGGCCAGATCGTCGGATACCACAATCAGCCGCCCGTCCCGGCCCTGCGGAAGGGATCCCAGTTTCACTTTTCGTCGCCTTCCAGTTCGCGCGCCGCCTTTAGCAGTTTATCGAGGATCACCCGCAGCTTTGCCTGTTCACGAGGGCTGATCGCAGTGAATATCTTTTCATAGATGGAAACGGCTTGCGGCCAGATTTTCCTGTGCAGATCAAGACCCGCAGCCGTCAGTTCCAGATGGTGCGAACGGCCATCCAATTCGTTGGGGCTGCGCTGGATAAGGTCGCGCTCTTCCAGCACCTTGCACGCCCTGTTGACGGCCACTTTATCCATCACGGTTGCTTGTACCAGATCGCGCTGGGTCAATGACCCGGCATCGCCCAGCACCGCCATGACGCGCCATTCAGGAATCTTCAGGCCAAATTCGCTGCGATACTCGCCCGATATCAACGCGCTCACCGCATTGGAGGTGATCGCCATCCGATATGGCATGAAGTCAGAGAGTCGGTTCGCTGCATCAGGCATAATATCGTATCACATGAAACCATCCTGCAAGGCAAGACAGAAATAATATATCAACAGGCGGCAAGCGCACTGTTAATTCGTTTCATGCATTAGTGCAAAATGAAATTTTCTTTAACCCAATGCACGTCCTGCTATTGCACCCAGCTTGGCAACAAGCACAGGATCGCGGTGGGCAGGTGCAGTCATTATCGCGCCATCCAGTGCGCAATCGATTGGACTACTTTCACGTCGGACAGGCAACAACGCCGCAAGTCGGACCAGTGTATTGCGCGCCAATGCCGTATTACCCGCCATTACACGCAGCACATCGGCCACTTCTACATGCTCACCCGCGCGCCATGAATCGTAATCGGTAACCATCCCCAGCAGCGCGTACGGCAATTCAGCCTCACGGGCGAGGCGCGCCTCGGGCAGCGCAGTCATGCCGATGACATCTGCCCCCCATTGCCGGTACATCCGGCTTTCCGCGCGTGTCGAAAATTGCGGCCCCTGCATCGCAAGATAGCACCCTCCACGGTGCACCACCGCGCCCGCAGCCACGGCCGCGTCTGCCGCAACCGCTGCCAACCGCGGACAAACCGGATCAGCCATAGAAACGTGCGCAACCAGCCCTTCACCAAAAAAAGAACCAGCGCGCCCGTTTGTACGATCAATAAACTGGTCAACCGCAACGAAACTGCCCGGCGCCAGTTCTTCGCGCAGCGACCCGATGGCCGAAATGGCAAGGACATCAGTCACGCCGCAGCGCTTCAACACGTCAATGTTCGCCCGTGCATTTATGGCTTCAGGCGCTATCCGGTGCCCCTTGCCGTGGCGTGGCAAAAAGACGAACCCGACATGGCCGATCCGCCCGATCGTAACCGGCGCTGAAGGTTCGCCAAAGGGTGATGACACCGCAATTTCCTGTGCGTCTTCCAGACCGCTGACGTCATACAGCCCCGATCCGCCGATCACCCCGATGCGCCAGCCCGGCGTTCCGGCCTCAACGCGCAAGGATGCCTGCCATGACAAAATCGACAGTATGCTCGCGATAGCGGTCCCGCAGTTCTTCGGTCAGCGCATCCTGATTGAAGCAATGTTTCAATACCAGCCTTGCCGAAAAGAACCGGTCAGCGGCACCGGTGGCCGTAAAATAGAACAATTGCGGGTCGATTGGCCGAAACACCCCTGCCTCCACACCCTCTGCGATGAACCGCTTGTATGCGCTTTGCAGTGGCAGCAAATACAGGTCGGCAATACGCTTTGCATCGGCCTCGTCGCTATCGCGCACCAAACGCATCAGTAGCCGGTTGAGGTAGGGGTAAGCGTAATATGTATCGATCGACTTCGAGATATGCCGTCGCAGCTTGGCCTCAGGGGTCATGTCGTCCTTGGCCAGCAACGCATCGACCGATTTGACGATGGCTTCCATATCGCGGTCAAGCAACGCTTTGAGCAAACCTGCCTTGTTGCCGAAATAGTACTTTACCAGAGCAGAGTTCAAACCTGATCGCAGGCTCAATTCTGAAAGCGAAATATCGACGACATCGCCTTCACGCATGATTGCCGATGCAGTCTGCAACAACAGGTCCCGCGCGCCCGGCGTTTCAAGACTTTCGATCTGCTCCATCGTCGTATGCATTCCCACGTTGGTCGGATTCAGCCTGATGCAATCACCCACATGCGGGAACAAGCGCAATCAGCAGAGCCGTGCAAGCATTTTCCTACCATTCTTGTGACAGGTTACAGACTTTGTACCATCAGCCGACCCGCCTGCCTTGTAGGATGGCCCCGACCGAGCCATAGGCTTTGGCGTGAGCAAGGAATTCGCCCTCATCAACGCTCTGCGCGGGCTTGCAACGCACTCTGCTGCACGCGGGCTTGCCGATGATTGCGCTGTGCTCGATTTCGGCGGTGAGGCACTTGTCATCACGCACGACATGATGGTCGAAGGCATCCACTGGCTGCCTGGCCAGGACATGGCCGACGTTGCCTGGAAACTCGTCGCCACCAATCTTTCCGATCTCGCAGCAAAAGGTGCTGAACCTGTCGGCGTCCTGCTAGGCTTCACGCTTGGCAAACAGGACGACAGATTTGTCTCGGGCCTTGGCGATGCGCTCAATGCGTTCAACGTGCCCCTGCTTGGCGGCGATACCGTCAGCGCCAACGGCCCGCGCAGCCTCGGCCTCACGGCACTGGGCCGTGCCACGCACCGGCCGGTTCCCTCGCGTGCCGGTGCAAAACCGGGTGATCCCTTATGGATCACAGGCCCCATCGGCGCGGCCATGCTTGGCTTTGAGGCACTGCGTGACGGGTCCGGCGGCGATAGCACCGCTTTTCGGCGTCCGGTCCCCTGCCTTGCCGAAGGCCTCGCTCTCGCCCCGCTCGTCACCGCTATGATGGACGTCTCTGACGGACTGCTGATTGATGCTGCCCGCATGGCCGATGCCAGCAATGTAACTTTCGATATCGACACGGCAGCGGTCCCGTTCCCGGCAGACCTTCCTCCCTCTCGCCGCCAAGAGGCGATGCGATGGGGTGATGATTATGCGCTTTTGCTCACCCTTCCTCCCGCCACCGCCCCCCCTTGCCCTGCCTTCTGCATTGGCCATGCCCGGATGCGCATGTCATCGCCTGTTATCGTTGATGGTGCAGTGCCGCAGGGCGCGCTGGGTTATGTGCACGATTAAATCGCAATTGATCCAAGTCATGGAAGGGCTTGCGAGCCAGAAATAAAACTATAGCCTCTGCTCACCCGCGAACGACGGGGACCGGCCATTCGTGGCACCGGGTATAAAGGGGGATGCCAACGTGAACCTAGTCGTCTTATCGATTTTACTAGGGTTGCTAGCCATCGTGTATGGCTTCGTAACCAGCCGTCAGGTCTTGAACTCACCTGCCGGTAACGCTCGCATGCAAGAAATCGCCGCCGCCATTCAGGAAGGCGCACAAGCCTATCTGAAGCGCCAATATACCACCATCGCCGTCGTCGGGGTCGTCGTCGCGGTGATCATCGCGGCCACGCTCGGGACCATCTCGGCGGTTGGCTTTGTCATTGGTTCGGTGCTTTCAGGTGTTGCGGGCTTCATCGGGATGAACATCTCGGTCCGTTCAAACGTCCGCACCGCTGCTGCTGCGCAAACCGGCCTGCAACAAGGGCTTACGCTGGCGTTCCGTGCAGGCGCAATCACCGGCATGCTGGTGGCTGGCCTTGCGCTGCTCGCTATCGCCGTATTTTATCACTACCTGACCGCTATCGCAGGCTACACCGTGGGCGGCGATGATCGTACGGTTGTCGATGGCCTCGTCGCGCTCGCATTCGGTGCCTCGCTCATCTCCATCTTCGCGCGTCTGGGTGGCGGCATCTTTACAAAGGCCGCTGACGTGGGCGCGGATCTTGTCGGCAAGGTCGAAGCCGGCATCCCCGAAGATGATCCACGCAACCCTGCGGTTATCGCCGATAACGTCGGCGATAACGTCGGCGATTGTGCCGGTATGGCGGCCGATCTGTTCGAAACCTATGTCGTCACCGTTGGTGCGACCATGGTGCTCACTGCGCTGCTCCTGAAGGGCCTTGGCGATGGCTTGGGCGCGATGATGGCACTGCCGCTGCTGATCGGCGGCGTGTGCATCGTCACTTCCATCATCGGCACGTATTTCGTCAAACTTGGCAGTTCAAACAACATCATGGGCGCAATGTACAAGGGCTTCCTTGTCACCGCCGTGCTGTCGATTGGCGCGATCTGGTGGGCCATCAGCTATGCCTTGGGCAGCATGGAAACCGCCATGTCGTATACGGTCCTTGGCGATACCGTGACGTTTAACGGGCGCACGCTGTTCTATTGCTCGCTGGTCGGCCTCGTCATCACCGGGCTGATCATCTGGATCACCGAATACTACACCAGCACCGCGTACCGTCCGGTCCGCTCCATCGCCAAGTCATCGGAAACCGGCCACGGCACCAACGTGATCCAGGGTCTGGCCATCAGCCTTGAATCCACCGCCATGCCAACGCTGGTGATATGCGCCGGCATCATCGGTGCATATCAACTCGCAGGACTCATCGGCATCGCTTATGCCGCTACAGCCATGCTGGCGCTGGCAGGCATGGTCGTCGCACTAGATGCTTATGGTCCGGTGACGGACAACGCTGGCGGCATTGCCGAAATGGCGGGCCTCGATGATTCGGTCCGTGAAAAGACCGATGCCCTCGATGCCGTGGGCAACACCACCAAGGCTGTGACCAAGGGCTATGCCATCGGTTCGGCTGGCCTTGCCGCACTCGTCCTGTTTGCGGCCTACACCACCGACTTGCGGGAATTTTTCCCGAACCTCGCGGTCAGCTTCAGCCTTGAAAATCCCTATGTCATCGTCGGGCTGCTGCTCGGCGCGCTACTGCCGTACCTGTTTGGTGCGATGGGTATGACCGCTGTGGGACGCGCTGCGGGCGATGTGGTGATCGATGTGCGCAACCAGTTCCGCGAAAATCCGGGCATCATGGCTGGCACATCAAAGCCCGATTATGCGCGCACCGTGGACCTTGTTACCAAAGCGGCGATCAAGGAAATGATCGTGCCATCGCTGCTGCCGGTGCTGGCGCCAATCGTTGTCTATTTCGTCATCGCGGCGGTTGCAGGTCAGGCCAACGGCTTTGCCGCGTTGGGCGCACTGTTGCTGGGCGTTATCGTCAGCGGCCTGTTTGTGGCCATCTCGATGACATCGGGCGGCGGCGCATGGGACAACGCCAAGAAGTACATCGAAGACGGCCACCACGGCGGAAAGGGCTCTGAAGCTCACAAAGCTGCGGTGACGGGCGATACTGTGGGCGATCCTTACAAGGACACCGCTGGCCCCGCCGTCAATCCGATGATCAAGATCACCAACATCGTTGCTTTGCTATTGCTGGCGGCTTTGGCGGCCAACGCCGGGGTCTGATCCCGGCACCACACCCAAAACGAATACTACAGCGCCGTCCGGACCAGTCCGGGCGGCGCATTTGTTTTGCTGGCGCGTTAACAGAGTTTTCGCGGATCGTCTGTAATCAGACACTTACTTTGAACGCACCGTCATTCTCCCGCCTGCCAGCCACAACGGTTCTTGAGCCGATGGGAACACCGTGCGCAAAGGCCTCAAACTGGCGTGAATGGGCCGAACACGCGGCACGCATGCGCTGGCAATCCCTTGCCGATGGCGCGGCCATGCCCAACCCCTTCTTCGAACCGTGGTACCTGCTCCCCGCGCTCGCGGCCTTCGACCCGCTGGGCCAAGTGCATCTGGGCCAAGTGCAGTTGTTCACCGTCGCAATTGGCGATCAACTGGTTGGTTTGCTGCCGTTGCACATGGCTGCACGCTATGGCCGGTGGCGCTTGCCGCATCGTGCCACATGGATGCATGCCAACGCCTTCTTCGGCGCACCGCTTGTCCGCACGGGATACGAGGGAATATTCTGGCAGGCCTTGCTCGATTGGGCGGATACCATTTGTGGCAAAGCCATGTTTCTCCATCTTCCGTCCATGCCCTTGGACCAACCGCTTACCCAGGCGTTGTTCGATCTCGCCAGCGCGGAAAACCGCACTGCGGCGTTGGTCATGCGCGAACAGCGCGCGCTACTGCAATCCACTCTCGCGCCAGAAATCTATCTTGAACAAGCGCTTACCGCCAAAAAGCGCAAAGAATTGCGCCGCCAGCATGCCCGCTTGGCCGAACAAGGCGCACTGACATTCGCACGCTGCGAAACCGAACACGACATCGGCCCTTGGATCGATCAATTCCTGCGGCTCGAACACAGCGGCTGGAAGGGCAAATCGGGCAGCGCCATGATCTGCGCGCCTGAAACCGAAGCCCTGTTTCGCACCGCGCTCGAACAAGCCGCAGCCCTTGGCAAACTCGAACGGCTCACGCTTGCTCTTGACGATAAACCCATCGCGATGCTTGCCAATTTCCTCACCCCGCCGGGCAGTTTTTCTTACAAAACTGCATTCGACGAAGCCTACGCCCGTTTCTCTCCCGGCGTTCTGCTTCAGCGCGAAAACCTTGCCCTGCTGGACCGGCAAGGCATCGCATGGTGCGATAGCTGCGCCGCGCCAGATCATCCGATGATCGACAGCCTGTGGACCGAACGCCGCCCCATCGGGCGCATCTCCATCGCCATTGGCAGCAAAAGTCGCCGTCGCATTTTCAATTTGCTCAACGCTATCGAGCTTAAACGCAATCCCATTGGACTGACGTGATGAACGACCACACGACGACATTCGCCCCATCAGTTGCACTCGATAGGTTCGATGCATCGTCACGCGCTACCTTTGCTGCGTCCTATCCCGAAATCCCGCACAAGCTGGGCCACCAGCTGGGCGATCATCCCCTGATGCAACTGGATGCACTGGCACAAATGGCCGAGGCCCTTCCCCAACACAGCGTCGAGTATAACCGCGCCGATCTGCCGCTTGGCCTCAATGGCGAAAAAGCGCCTGATAATGGTATCGGCATTGGCGAGACGATCCGCAACATCGCCACGACGGGCAGCTGGGCCGCACTCAAAAACATCGAACAGGTCCCTGCCTACAGCACCTTGCTCAACACGTTGCTGGAAGAGCTTCGGCCAACCATTGAGGCAAAAACAGGGGCAATGTTAAAACCACAAGGGTTCGTTTTCATAACCAGCCCCAATGGGGTCACGCCGTATCATTTTGATCCTGAACACAACATCCTGCTGCAATTGATGGGCAGCAAAGTGATGACCATGTTCCCCGCAGGCGATGCCCGCTATGCGCCTGATGAAACGCATGAAACCTATCACACCGGTGGCGGGCGTGACCTGTTCTGGCGCGATGATCTGGTTGCGGGCGGGCGGCAATGGCCACTTGCCCCCGGCGAAGCGCTCTATGTGCCGGTAATGTCGCCGCACTTTGTCAAAAACGGCCCCGCCCCATCCGTCTCGCTATCTATCACATGGCGCTCCGAATGGAGCTTTGCCGAAGCTGACGCCCGTGCATTCAACAGCTTGTTGCGCAAGGCCGGTCTTGCCCCGCGCGCGCCCGGTCGTTGGCCCGCCACCAATCGTGCCAAAGCTTTGGGCTGGCGGCTCTATCGCAAAGTGATGTATTCACGCTGATTCACACAGCGTTGACGAAAATGCCGCTCCGGTCCATCGCTTCGCCATGATTGAGAGCGAAAATCCCACCAAACAGCAGCTTGTCCAACGCTTGCTCGACTTGTTGAATGTAAAAGACCAAGGCGGTGATCGCTTCCAGGGCAGCCGCAAGATTGGCGGTGTCGGCCGCGTTTTCGGTGGCCAGGTCATCGGCCAGGCGCTTGCCAGCGCTGAACTTACCGTGCCTGATGATCGCCCTGTCCACTCGCTCCACGCCTATTTTCTGCGCGGCGGCAGTGAAGATCACGAGATCGACTTCAAAGTTGAACGGGATTTCGATGGAGGCAGTTTTTCCAACCGCCGCGTTGTCGCCAGCCAGCTTGGCAAACCCATCCTCAATATGGCAACCTCTTTCCACAAACGCGAAACCGGCTTCACGCACGCAGCCCCCATGCCAACGGTGCCTGGTCCTGAAGGGCTTGCCAACGAGGCAGAATTGCGTCGCCAGCACATTGACAAGCTGCCGCCAAAGCATCACGCCTTCGCGCGCCAGCCCCGTCCGATCGAACTGCGCCCCGTCGGGCCACGCTCATGGATCGATGGACAACCCCATGAACCAGTCGCCAATACATGGTTCCGTTGTGTCGCGACATTACCTGACGATCCGCGCATTCATCGCGCAGTCCTTGCCTATGCCAGCGACATGATGCTCCTTGGAACGGCAACGCAACCCCATGCAGTAAGCGTCATGAATGGCGAACTGATTGCCGCCAGCCTTGATCACGCCCTCTGGTTCCATGATGATTTCCGGGCCGACGAATGGTTGCTCTACGCCTGTGACAGCCCGTGGGCAGGTCGTGCACGCGGCTTCAACCGTGGCAGCATTTACACCGCCGATGGCAAACTTGTTGCCAGCGTCACACAAGAAGGCCTGATCCGCCCGTCCAGACCGATCACCCTGACCAGTTGATTACGGCGCAGGGCAAACGGCCCCTTCGATGCGCGGGTTTGCGATCATCGTGAACACGACTTTGCCCAAAGCCGCCGCGCCGGGTTTTGCCGCCAGATCACGCGCTACTTTGTCAAACCGCTGGCAATTGGCAGGATCGGTTGCACCACCCCCATAACGGTTTCCCATCCGCGTCGAATAGGCCTCATAAGACCGTGGCTTGTCAGCAAAGAAAGCGCGCAAACGCCGGTCTGCCGCAGCAAAGGCCGGACGGTGAACGTCGCGCATTGCCTCGTACCCCTCGGACAGGTCGGTGCCTATGGCCTTGCACCGCAAGTTCACTGTCATCATCATCGTGCTGAATTCGTTCAAGCGGGCCGCAGTCAACGTCGCCCTGTCCAGACAACCGGTCGCTTGAGCAGGGCCCGATGCGATCAGTCCGGCAATCACTGCAAAACTTGCCACAACCCTCATTTTGCGGCTGCAATCTGGCATGACGTGACCGGAACTGCCATGATGGTCTGGAACTGCTGCACCATCGCAAGTTGCCGGTTGTAAGCTTCGGCTGCCACTTGCTGATAAGCGCTTGCCTCATGCGCCACCGCGTTCATCGGTGTTGGATCACGCGCCAATTGCAAGCTGTCATAAACCTGCTGCAAACGCTGCATATGCGCCACTGCGGCCGCATTATTGGCCTGTGCAATCTCCATCACAGGCTTGTAGCGTGTTTCGTGAAAGTCGTTGCGCTGCTCGGCTGAACAAAATGCGGAGGGCAGTTGCAAATCGGGCACCGCATTCAACACAGGACGCACCGGCAAGGCAAATCCTTGGGCGGCGGCGACTTGTAAAGTTGCTCCGCCAACCTCTTGCGATTTCGCCAGTTCTTCGAGCAATGCAGTATCGTCCATAGCCGGGGGCGCTTGGCTGGCCATGCGTGCCTGATCATCCGCAACCCGCACGATCTTTGCCGACGACACCGGGGGGGCGGCAGCCGCTGGTGCCATCGCGGGTACCGGAACCGGCAAGGATTGGGCACGCGTTACCATAACCGGCGCTTCAGCCACAGGCTCAACGGCGGGCACACTGGCGGCAACAGCAACCTGAGCAGGCAAAGAAGGAGCTGGCTGGGCAATCTTGCGCAAACTGGCGACTTTGGCCCTGGCAAGCGCGCTGAACGTTCCGGTAGGATATTGTTGCAGATACGCTTCATACATCGTCGGGTCGTCACTGCCAGTGACCGACTGCCAGAACGCCAGTTCAAACTGCGTGCCAATGCCATTGCCTGTCTCAGCCCAAGCAGGCGCAGCAAGGCATAATGCCAGTGCGATTGCCCCACCCAGATGTCTCTGAAACCGCATCCCGTTCCGTCCCACACACTGCACCCCCGTGCAGCTTTCGATTCTTAGC
>JADYXV010000135.1 GCA_020853995.1 Novosphingobium sp. | reverse complement strand
GCGCATGGCAATGGTGTTGATCCTCAGAACGAAAAAGGCGCCCCGACCATGGCCGGGACGCCTCTTCTAAATCGTCATAGCGCCTTGGCGCTAGAACCTTTTGGCCTCACTCGCCCGGACGCGGGTCGCGACGTTCGGCGATACGGGCGCGCTTACCAGTACGGCCGCGCAGGTAGTAAAGTTTCGCACGACGCACGACGCCCTTGCGGACGACGGTGATGCTGTCGATGTTGGGCGAATAAAGCGGGAATACGCGTTCCACGCCTTCGCCAAAGCTCATTTTGCGGACGGTGAAGTTGGAACCGATGCCCTTGTTGGCACGGGCGATGCACACGCCTTCGTACATCTGAACGCGGCTGCGCTCACCTTCGATGACCTTCACACCAACGCGGACGGTATCGCCGGGGCGGAAAGTCGGTACTTCTTTTGCAGCCTTGGCAATTTCCTCGGCTTCGATCTGTTGAATCAGGTTCATTGACCTGGGTCCTCATCTTCATGCCGCGCGCCAGAGGCAGACTGGACCCGAGCGCCTGTATGACGCTCCCAAAGGTCCGGCCTGCGTAACCGTGTATCGATCTCGGACTGTGACTTGCGCCAAGCCGCGATCTTCGCATGATCCCCCGATCGCAGCACTTCAGGGATCGTGCGCCCTTCCCACTCAGCGGGCCGGGTAAAGTGAGGATATTCAAGCAATCCTTGTTCAAAGGACTCCTCGGTACCACTCGAAGCCGCGCCCATTACGCCGGGAAGCAGCCGAATGCAAGCGTCAAGCAGCATCAAAGCCGCCGGTTCTCCGCCCGACAGGACGATGTCACCGACCGAGACCTCCTCAACATCGCGCCCGGCGAAAATCCGCTCGTCAAAACCTTCGAACCGGCCGCACAAGATGATTACGCCGGGGCCAGCGGAAAGTTCGCGCACCCGTGCCTGAGTCAGCGGCTTTCCGCGCGGCGTCATGGCGATAATTGGACGATTGGACTGGTCCGCACGGGCATGGTCAATCGCCGCGGCCAGCACATCAGCGCGCAACACCATCCCTGCCCCGCCACCCGCAGGCGTGTCATCGACCGTGCGGTGCTTATCGATCGCAAAATCGCGGATCTGAACCGCATCAAGGTTCCACTTCCCCTCCTCCCGCGCGCGGCCAGCCAAGCTCACGCCAAGCGGCCCGGGGAACATCTCTGGGTAGAGGGTGAGGACAGTAGCTTGGAAGGTCATTTAACTGAATACCTTGGGGTCAATCGGCCCATGCCGTAGCCGCAGTGTGCGGCCAGCGATCCACCAGCCAATGGCAAACATGATCACCATCGTCAGATAAGTCCGAGCTGGCAGTCCGGTTAGCACGTCGAGAATTGGCCGTTCTGACCGCAAGCCCACGAATAGGGCCACGCTGAAAATCAATACTGGGAACGCAGCACCAGCCAGCACCTTAACCAGCAAATCGGCTAGGCGCGTTTTCGACAAGATCAATGCTACAACCCAGGATATCAAAGCTGCAAACGCAACTGCCATGGCCGCGCCAGTCAGCAGCGCTTCGATCGGAATGGCCGACTTGGGCAGAGCTTCGGAGATGATTGGGGGTGGAGGTGGCGGTATATTGGCTGGAGCACCCATCAGACCGTCCAATTCTCAACCACCAACCCCGGCACATCCGCGAAATCAGCCTCGTTATTCGTCACCACCACGGCACCGATGCTCAGCGCGTGGGCGGCGAGCAGGCGGTCGAAGCGGGCCCGCTTGAACGGCAACTTCGCGTATTCGCGCGCTGCAGACTCGTCGAATGGCAGCAACGGAATTGCCTGTATGAAGGCCTCCAGTACTTCAGGTGGAGGCGGCTTGCCGACATTCGTACCATAGGCCACTTCGGCATAGCTGATGGCCGAGATCGCGAGCTCACCCGCTGTGGTGTCGGCAATTCGCGCCTTAAGCGAGTCATTGCCAACGTCCATCGCATAGACCGCCGAGTTGGCATCAATCAGGTAACGGATCACGCCTGTTCGGCCGCCTTGCGCGCAGCTTCTCTAGCAGCGATGGTACTGGGACGCTCCTCGAAATCTTCGCGCGGCGCCAACTTAATGCCAGGCGCCTTCCCGGCAAACCCGCTGATGTCGATCGTTTTGCGCTGTGGTTCGATCATAGCCAGCGCAATGCGGCCCGAACCCAGTGTGGTCAGTTCCAGTTCCATTCCCGCTTCCAATCCCAGCGCCTTAGGCATCCTGACCGCCAGCGAATTGCCCGATTTAAAAACCTTGACCCGCACCGGCCCAGCAGCGGGAACAAGGTTGTTGCCCGCCGCTGTGGCCCCGTTAAGGTCGAAACTGTGCCGCGCATCGCGGACAAGGTTTGAATCGGGCTTGTTCATCGCCATCTCCGTATATACGCAATGTATATACATTTTGCAGGAGTCGTCAATTGCGCCGCATAGCCGTTGCCTCCGTTTTGGCCCTATCCCTCGCCGCCCCGGCGCTGGCCGAAGAGATCGGTGAATGCCGTTTCAGCCGTGAGACGCTGACCTTTGCCGGCACTCCACTGGAACAGGCGACCTGTCTGCTGCGCAAGATCGAGCTGGGCGCGGTGCGCAAGCCGCAGCCGCTGCCGCCGGTGATCGTCCGGCTGATGCGCGATGGCGGTGCGCCAACGGCGGCGATGAAGGCAGCGGCGATTGCGGCTTTCCCTGAGCCCTACCGCGCCTATGCCATTCAGCACGCTGACGCCCCGGTTTCACAGACCGAGGAAGGCCTGCCGCTGCTCTATTTCGTGATCCACGATACCAGCACGCCGTTTTACAAATATGATCCCTTCCCCAAGCGGCTGAACACCGACTGGAAGGTCAACGATTTCACGCCTTACATGGACGGCACCTTCGCCAAGGCGCCGGTCGCGCATATTTTCCTGAACCGAGTTGGGCAGATCTGGGCAGGCCACGAATTTCAGGAACCCTGGCGCGCCACCAAGCTGGAAAGCCGCGTGGTCGGCAGCCGCGCACGCGGGCGGTTCCTCCATATCGAAACGGTCCAGCCGCGCCGCTTTTTGCCCGGCGCAACCAGCCGCGGGCAAACCCACGGGCCCAAGCCCGGATTCACCCGGCAGCAGTACCGGATGCTTGCCGCGCTCTACATCTATGTCAGCGCGCGGGCCGGGCGCTGGCTGATCCCGGCGCAGCACAATACGGTCGATTCGACCATTCCCGATGCCCACGACGATCCGCAGAACTTTGATATGCAGGCGTTTGGGAAGGAGCTTGAGAAGATAGTTGGGAAGCCGAAGGGTTGAACTGACTGTGGATTTTTAGCAGCTACCCTGCAAGCACACCTCGCCTATGCTGAGCTTGTCGAAGCACTGCTCTGTTCTTTTTGGGGTAGCGCGTAACCTCATGAAGAAAGACAGTGCTTCGACAAGCTCAGCAGGGGCGGAGCAGGAGAAGCAGAGAATTGGCTGAGATCAGTCGTCGGTCGCAAAGGCCGTCGTGATGACAATCCGCTCCGCGTCCCACTCAGGCACGGCCTCAGCCCGCATTGGGACCATGAATTTTTTGCCATTGGGTCGCTGGATTTCGAGCACGTCACCTGCGCCAAAATTCTCGACTGCCACGCAAGTGCCCAGCACGTCGCCATCACTTGAGATCGCGGGCAAGCCGAGCAAGTCGGTGTAGTAGTATTCACCCTCTGCCAGCGGCGGCAAGGCATCGCGCGGCACGGTGAGCGCGGTTCCGCGCAGCTTTTCGGCCGCAGTCCGGTCCGCGACTTCGGCAAAGCGGGCGATTGCTCCGCCCTTGCCATCATCCTTGAGCTTTTCCAGCGTCAGCGTGGAATTGTTGAAGGCGCGGAATCGCTTGAGCGACGCCACGCCTTCACCAAACAGCTTTAGCCGGACCTCACCGCCCAAGCTGTGCGCGCCAGTGATGGCGGCCAGCGTGACGGGGCGAGTGTCAGCCAAGACCGGGCCTTAAGCCTGTT
>JADYXV010000134.1 GCA_020853995.1 Novosphingobium sp. | reverse complement strand
TACGCGATCTGGGCGAGTTCCAGGGCGTGCGCGCCAACCAATTGACGGGCTATGGCATTGTCGTTGGTCTTGCCGGCACTGGCGATGACAACCTTGAATATCTGACCCAGGCGATGCGCGGCACCGCAGGCCGCCTTGGCGTGCAATTGCCGCCAGGCATTTCGCCGGGGCTGAAGAACGCAGCTGCCGTGGTGATCACGGCAGATCTGCCCGCCTTTGCCAAACCCGGCCAGCGCATCGACATCACCGTATCCACGCTGGGCAAGGCCAAGTCCTTGCGCGGCGGCGCTTTGATCATGGCACCGCTTTATGGCGCAGATGGACAGATCTATGCGATGGCGCAGGGCAACCTGGCCGTCGGCGGCCTTGGTATTGCCGCGCGCGATGGCTCGCAGCTGACTGTCAACGTCCCAACCGTGGGTCGCATTGCCGAAGGGGCCACGGTCGAACGCGCGGTGTCTTCAGGCTTCGATAGCGGCGAAGTGCTGCGCTGGAACCTGTTCGACGCCGATTTCCTGACCGCACAGCGCGTGCGCGATGCGATAAATTCGCGCTTCCCGCAATCGGCCACCATCGAAGACGGTATCACCCTTGCCCTGCGCCTGCCTGCGGGCGCTGATTCACGTGCAACGGCAATGGCATCAATCGAGATGCTTGAGATCACGCCTGCGGAAACGGCCGCACGGGTCATCGTCAACAGCCGCACCGGCACAGTGGTGATCAACAACGCGGTGCGCTTGTCGCCCGCAGCGATCAGCCACGGCAGGCTCGTGGTAAAAATTGACGAGAAAAGCCAGGTTTCGCAACCCAATGCGCTAGGCCGCGGGCAGACTGTGGTGACGCCAGCCAGCCAGATCGACGTGAAAGAAGAAGGCAACAAGGTTACCTTGTTCAAGCCCGGTGCTTCGCTGTCATCGCTGGTCGATGCGCTGAACAAGCTGGGCACCAGCCCGTCAGACCTTGTCGCGATCCTTGAGGCGCTGAAACAGGCAGGCGCGCTGAAAGCCGAAATGGTGGTGATCTGATGAGCGTTGCAGCCACAACCACCACGGCCTCATCCGGCCTGACGCTTGGCCCCAAAGTGCCAACCGACCGCGAAAAGCTGGCAGGTGCTGCCAAGCAGTTCGAGGCGATCTTCCTGCGGCAGATGCTGGCTAGCGCGCGCGCGGCCAGCCTCGACAGCGATGGCCTGTTTGGCCAGATGGACCAGACATTCGTGCAGATGCGCGACGAACGCTTTGCAGAAATCGCATCGAACAACGGTACGCTGGGCCTTGCCAAGCAGATCGAAAATCATCTTGCGGCAATGCTTCCACCCGAAGTTGCCACAGCGAAAGGGGCCAAGTAGGCCATGGCTTCGGACTTGCTCTCGATTGGCCGCAGCGGAGCGCTGGCCGCCCGTATCGGGCTGGATGTTACGGCACAGAACATCGCCAACGCCTCGACCGAGGGCTATGTCCGGCGCTCTGCACAGATGGCAGAAGTGGCTTCAACCGGCGGCGCCTATCGCATTGGCGACTTGTCGCTTTCGGGCGTGCGGCTGGATTCGATCACGCGCAACGCCGATGCTTTCCGGCAGGCCGAAGTACGCCGTACCGGATCAGACGTGGCGCGTGGCACAGCCGAAGCGGCAGGCCTGTCCAACATTGAATCGGCTATCGAACAATCCGGCGTTTATGATGCCATTGTCAGCTTTGAATCCTCGCTTCAGCAATTGACGCAGGATCCGGTCGATACATCGCTTCGCGCATCGGTGATCGAAAAAGCCCGCACGATGGTCGGCACTTTCCAGATTGCCGCGCAAGAAATGGATGCAGCTGGCGAAGGCCTGCAATTCCTGGCCAGCGACGGCGTGACGCAAGTCAACCGAATTGCGGCAGAACTGGCGCGCACCAACACCCGCCTGTCGCGCGCAGCGGACGCTACCAGCGATAAAACTTCGCTGCTTGATCAACGCGATAAGCTACTTCAGCAATTAAGCCAGTTCGGCAATATCGGCACGACCTTTGCGGTTGACGGCACGGTAGCGGTAAAGCTTGGTGGCACCACCGGTCGGGATCTGGTTGTTGGCGACACCGCAACGACGGTTGGCATGACCACCGCTGCCAATGGCACCGTCAGCTTCGACGTTGGCGGCAACAGCGTGACGCTGGCCGGTGGATCGCTGGCAGGCCAGCAACTGGCGCTGGACAAGCTGGCGCAACTGAAACTTGATGTCGACGGGCTGGCCGAAGACATCGTGTCCACTTTCAACGGCGCGCAATTGACCGGCGATGACCTTGACGGAAATCCCGGCGCCGCAATTTTTTCGGGCACCACTGCCGCTACCATGAACCTTGCGGTTTCGGATGTGCGCAAGCTGGCAACCGCACCGCTGAACGATCCCGTCGGCAGCCGCAATGCCGGCAATCTGACGGCAATCCGCTCGGCCTTGGGGGCTCTCAATCCTGCCGATGGCATGGACCAGATCCTGTTCGATGTTTCGGGCACTCTGGCGGGGCGCAACGTAACGCTGGGTGCATTGCGGACCATCGCAGACACCGCACAAGTGGCACTTTCAGCGCAGTCCGGCGTCGATCTGGACGCAGAAGCGGTCAATCTGGTGCGCTACCAGCAGGCATTTCAGGCCTCCGGCAAAGTCATGCAGGTCGCCTCCGACATTTTCGACACCCTCTTGGGAATTGGGTAAACGGCCATGAGCACGATCTACGGCACATCGACCAGCGCATTCTATGAACGCTCGCTGATGGATCTCACCGCCTTGCGCAAGCAGGCCGAGGAGACCCAGGCCGAGATGTCTACGGGGCAGCGGTTGCAGCGTTCATCCGATGATCCGGTTGCCGCGTCGCGTCTGCGCCGGTTGGCCCGCGCCGAAACGATTGACAAGATCGACGGCGCCGCAGCCGACCGCGCGACGTCCGACCTGACGCTGACCGATGGCGCACTAACCCAGTTTTCCACGTTCGTGACGCGGTTGCAGGAACTGTCGACGCAAGCGGCCACAGGCACGTTGAGCGACACCCAGCGCGCAGGTATCGGGCAGGAAGTGGCGCAGATCCGAGCGAATCTGGTGGCGCTGGCCAATACGCGTGACGGATCAGGCCGTGCATTGTTTGGCGGCGAGGCTTCCGGCGATGCCTATTCGATCAATGGCGCAGGCGTTACCCAGTACGAAGGTACAGCGACAGCCGGAACGGTATCGCTGGGGGACGGGCAAACCGTGGCGCGGGGCATAACCGGGCCGGAGTTTCTGGACTTCACATCGGGCGGTACGCCGCGCAACTTGCTGGGCGTCGTCAAAGATCTGGCAGACGCGCTGCAAACAGGCACGGGCGGCGCAGCCGCAGCCAGCGCCGCGCTGTCTGTATTGGGCGACGGCCTTGCATCGATCACAACAGCGCAGACCGTAGTCGGCTCACGTCTCAATTGGATCGATCTTAACACTGAGCGGCGCATAACCCTTTCCGAATTACGGACGGAAGAACAGACCAAAGTTGGTGGGAACGACCTGACGGAATCCATCGCACGGCTGCAAAACACGATGCTCGTGCTTGAAGCCAGCCAGGCAAGCTTTTCGAAGCTCGCCAACCTTTCACTATTCGATCAGCTGCGCTGATCAAAACGTCGCCAGACCGGGATAAACCAGCATGTTCGTAGTCATCGGCCTCGTCATCCTCCTTGCCATGGTGTTCGGCGGCTTTGCGATTACCGGCGGCGATCTTGGCCCTGTGTTGCATGCCTTGCCGCACGAAATGCTGATCATCGGCGGTGCGGCGGTTGGCGCGCTTGTCACCGGCAATTCGATGCACGAATTGAAGGGCATCGGCGGTGGTTTTGCCAAGACTTTCAAAGGCCCCAAGCACAACAAGCAGGACCACGTCGATGCGATCGTGCTGTGCACGAAGCTGATGAAGATCCTGCGCAGCGACGGCCCGGTCGCGCTTGAAAGCCATGTGACAGACCCTAAAAATTCGCCGATATTTGCCGAATATCCCCGGCTTCTGGGCAACAAGGCGCTTGTTTCGCTGATCTGCGACACGCTGACTCTGATCGTGGTGTCATCGGGCACGCTTGAGGTGCACGCGGTGGAAGACGTGATGGATCACGCGATGAAAACGCATTTCCACGAAGAAACCGAAGCACAGCACGCAATCCAGGGTCTTGCCGACGCGCTTCCGGCGCTGGGGATTGTGGCCGCCGTTCTGGGCGTGGTCAAAACCATGGGCTCGATCGACAAACCGCCTGCGATCCTTGGCGGGATGATCGGTTCGGCACTGGTCGGTACGTTCCTTGGCATTCTGCTGGCTTACGGCATTGTTGCGCCTATCGCAGGCCGCCTGAAGCAAGTGCTGGATCAGGACGAAATGATCTTTCAGGCGGTCAAGCAGGTTATCATCGCCAGCTTGCACGGTTGGCCGCAACCGCTGGTTGTGGAAAGCGCGCGCTCCGGCCTTGGCCATTCGTTCCGCCCCGGCTTGTCGGAATTGCTCGACGCGCTGCGTGGACGTTAAGCGATGGCCAAAGCACCCACCAAAGGCAACAACGAGCCACCGCGCCCGATCATCGTAAAGAAGATCACAGTGGTGGCCGCCGGCCATCATGGCGGCGCGTGGAAAGTCGCCTACGCTGACTTTGTGACCGCAATGATGGCGTTCTTCCTGCTGATGTGGCTGCTGGGTGCAACAACCGAAAAGCAGCGCAAGGGCATTGCCGATTACTTCACGCCAACACTGGTGAAAGTCCGGCAGGGCAGCGCTGGCGGCTATGGCGTGCTGGGCGGCTCATCGCTGACCGATGCCGATGATTACCCGCACCGCGCAGGCCAGACCGGCAACAAGACGCTGACAATCCCGCGCGATGCCACAGGCGGCGCAAAGGAAGGCGGCAGCAAGGTCAAGCGTACGCAAGTGATGAAGGAAAAGCTGGCGCAAAAGCTGGCAGCTTCGGAAAAGCTGCGCAAGCTGGCGCGGCAGGTACGCATGGTTGAAACCAGTGAAGGCATCCGCATCGATCTGGTGGATGATGCCGAATTTTCGATGTTCCGGCTGGGCACCACGGTGTTGACGCCCGATGCCGCAGAACTGCTGCGCGCAGTGGGTCAGGTCGTGGCACCGGGCGGTGGACAGTTCACCGTGCGCGGACACACCGATTCCCTGCCGTGGAAATCGGGCGTGGCCAACAACTGGTCCCTTTCGGCAGGCCGTGCTGAATCCACCCGTCAGGCGCTAATGCGCCAGGGCATCGCCGAAAGCCGCTTCCGCCGTATCGAAGGCGTGGCTGACCGCGAACCGCTGATCCAGAACAATCCGGCAGACCCGCGCAACCGTCGCATGTCGATCCTGATGACAGGATGATCATGTGATCGGCAGGGCATATTTTTGACCGCCTGCATCCGGAAACAAAAACACACATAATGCGTTTGTCACAGGTACCGTAAGCAGTTGGGGACCAACGTGCGCACTGAACCTGACTGCATTGATTGCCCTGAGAACCTGTCTGCCAACACACGCTTTGCTGCTTTTCAGAGTGATCCCCGGCTGGTTGCGATAACCGAATTTGCGGCAAAGCTGTGCGAAGTGCCCATTGCACTGGTCAGTCTGGTCGAACCGACCCGCCAATGGTTCCCGGCCAGTACCGGGCTTGTCATCGGTGAAACATCGCGTGAGCATTCGTTTTGCGCTCATGCAATGCATATGCCCGACATTATGACGGTGCCGGACACGTTTTGCGATCCACGCTTTGCCGACAACCCTTTGGTCACAGGCGCGCCCCGCATCCGGTTTTATGCAGGCGTTCCTCTCAAAGGTCCGGACGGCGCACCGTGGGGTTCGCTTTGCGTCATAGACCGCGCCCCGCGCACAGGCCTGACTGACGTGCAGCGCGACGGCTTGCATGTCCTGGCTGAATCCGTTTCCCATTATCTCGCCGCGTATGAGGCGCAAATGGCCGAAGAAGCCCGTTCTGCCGAGGCAGAACAGGAGCGCGACAGCCAGCGCCAGCGTTTTGAGCTGCTCGCTGACACAATGCCGCAGATGGTATGGTCAACACTGCCTGACGGTTTTCACGATTACTACAACGCCCGTTGGTACGAATTTACAGGTGCAGAGCCGGGTTCAACCAACGGGGCCTACTGGAACGGCATGTTCCACCCTGATGATCAGGCCAGATCGTGGGACGTATGGAAGCACAGTCTGGCGACTGGCGAACCATACGAAATAGAATATCGCCTGCGTCATGTTTCTGGCGAATACCGCTGGGTTCTCGGCCGTGCGCTGCCTATGCGTGACGCAGATGGCAGGATCGTGCGGTGGTTCGGCACGTGTACCGACATTCACGAACACAAGATGACCCTCGACCAGCGCGAGATAATCAGTCACGAATTGAGCCATCGCATCAAGAACATCTTTGCCGTGATTGGCGGATTGATCGGCTTGTCGGCGCGTCAGCACCCCGAGCATCGGATCATCACCGACGAGCTGCGCGAGCGTGTTCTGGCCTTGGGTCGTGCGCACGATTATGTCAGGCCGCACAGGTCCCAATCTAACCCTTCAGGCAGACCGCCCACCTTGCGCGCCATGCTGGATGAACTGATCGCGCCTTATCAACGGATTGATGTACCGCGCATCATCGTGACCGGCGATGACCCCCTGATCGATGACAGGTCGGCGACGCCTTTGGCCCTGACATTCCACGAACTGGCCACAAATGCCACAAAGTACGGGGCATTGAGCCATGATGACGGATCGGTTTCAATCAATATCGCGTGCGATAATGGCCGAGTGGAAATCGACTGGCAGGAACACGGTGCCGTCGGGGTCAAAGCACCCCAAGCATCGGGTTTTGGCACGCGCCTGATCGAACTTAGCATCGAAAGGCAGCTGGGCGGCACAATTGTACGCGATTGGCAGCCGTCCGGCTTTTGCGCCCGTATCTGTATTCCGCTATCGGCGATGGACCGGTAACCGGCCCTTCGCGCGTTGCGCCAACGCCGGAAGATTGAGCGGCGGGGCGGGCTTCAGCCCGTTTGCAATATCAGGAAAACAGCGTGATGGTCGCCGCGTCTTCGGGCGTGACCTGACGGTTTACGGCCATTGCGGCTGCGGCCACGATCGCCTTGTCATAAAACGGTTTGCGGATAAATCCGATTGCGGTGGGGGCAGGTTGAACGATCTGCGCGGGATTTGCGGTTACGTAAACCACCTTCACGGCGTATTTTCGTGCCAGTTCTTCGGCAATGATGACGCCGGTCGGCCCGTCGCGCAGATTAAGGTCGACGAACGCCACATCTGCACCATCTGCATTTGCCAGCGCCTCGCCCCGATCTGCGGCAATTGCCTGTACCTTAAACCCGGCATCGACAAGGATACGCTCGATATCCATAGCTACAAAAACCTCATCTTCGACGATGAGAACTCTCGGTTCACGCACGGCAGTCTCTTTGGTGGTCACGTTGGTCATATCTAACAAACATGCCCACCTGCCCCAGGTTCCCCAACATCTGTAATACCTTAGGGCATATCAGGGCGAGCTGTGCCAGTATGGTGCGCAATCTTGCCCGGATGCAAGGAAACCCGGCGACCCATAGGGCCGCCGGGCTATCAACGCACGCCTGGTGGAGGCAGGCGTGTGTCGTATCCGATTAACGCAGCAGCGACAGAACGTTCTGCTGGCTCTGGTTGGCCTGTGCGATCATCGCGGTTGAAGCCTGCGAAAGGATCTGGGCCTTGGCCATTGCCGTGGTTTCCGACGAGTAATCCGTATCCTGAATACGCGAACGTGCGTCAGACAGGTTGGTGATGTTGTCGTTCAGGTTGTTGACGGCCGATTCCAGACGGTTCTGGCCAGCACCAAGCGAAGCGCGTGATGCGTTAACGTCTGCAAGCGCCAGATCGACGTTGTCGATGGTGGTGCCGGCAAGAGCGCTGGTTGTAACGTCAAGCGCGGTAGCGCTGATGTTGGCGCCGTTGATTGCAGTCGAAGTGATCGTGATCGTTTCGCCTGACTTGGCACCTGTCTGGATGGCAACGTCAACGTCAGTACCCGAAGTGGTCGAGAACAAGGCGTTGCCGTTGAATTCCGAATTGCTCAGCACTTCACCGATTTGTTCGGTAAGCGCGGTCACTTCCGACTGCATCGCTTCACGGTCAGACGTCTGATACGTGCCCGATGCGGACTGGACGGCCAGTTCACGAACGCGCTGCAGCATGTTGGTCACTTCGTTAAGCGCGCCTTCAGCGGTCTGCGCCAGCGAAATACCGTCGTTTGCGTTACGAACGCCCTGGCTCATGCCCTTGATCTGCGACGTCATCGTCGTAGCAATGGCAAGACCTGCAGCGTCGTCCTTGGCGCCGTTGATGCGCTTGCCGGTCGACAGGCGTTCCATCGCCGTGCCGAGCATTTTTGCAGCCGAGTTCGACGAATTGGTCGCCTTGATCGCGCTGATATTGGTGTTGATTACCGCCATGATTCCAGTCTCCGGTTGGGGTGGTATGTTTCCCGAATGGACTGCCGGGCCAATGGATGAACGCGGCTGTCGAGACAAAGACCGGCAAAGGCGCGCCGCTTTTAACCCCACCCCCGGCAAAAGACTGCCGCATGTAAGTATTGGCACTAGGGGTTTCTCATACCCTTAAAGTTTCAACCTGTTTGTCGGTTACGCGCGAAAGATACGCCTCGGTTTTGATGGTTAACAGGGGTTTGGAAATGATTCGCGATTGCGGGGCACTTCGCTTCACAGATGCGGCGGCAAAGGCACATGCAGCGCTGGTACAGCGCGCAGCATCAGTGCTTTCAAGCTATGGCGCAGACGGAGAGGTGATGCTGGCGGACGCTTTCGAAGGCGCTGCCACCGATCCTCGTCGGTTAAGTGTGCTGCTGGAGAGGTCATCCACCCCGGCAATGGTACGCACCCCTGGCAGCAACCAGACGGTGCTGCGTTATACCGATGGTGCAGGCGAAGGGGCACTTGCCGCGTTGCTGGCATCATCTGCCCGCCCCGGTGCGCCAATAGCCGCAGACCCGGAAAGCCTTTCCATTCTGGCGCTTGCAGAACGCATCGCCGCCAGCGACATCCCCGTATTGATCAACGGCCCCACCGGCACCGGCAAGGAAGTGCTGAGCCGCTTCATCCACGACCGCTCATCGCGCAAGAACAAGCCGTTCGTCGCGATCAATTGCGCGGCCATGCCCGAAGCAATGCTCGAAGCGTTGCTGTTCGGCCACCAGAAGGGTGCCTTCACCGGCGCCAATGCCGCCAGCGAAGGCTTCTTTCGCGCAGCCGATGGTGGCACGCTGCTGCTGGACGAGATCGCAGAAATGCCGCTGACGCTTCAGGCCAAACTGCTGCGCGCGCTGCAGGAAGGCGAAGTGGTGCCTTTGGGCGCGACCCAGCCGATCAAGGTGGACGTCCGCGGTATTGCCTGTGCCCACCGCGAGTTGCCGCTTGAAGGGGACGAAGGCCGGTTCCGCGCCGACTTGTTCTACCGCCTTAACGTTTTCCCATTGGCGCTGCGCCCGTTGAGCGAGCGGCCTGATGACATCGCGCCCCTCGCCTTTGCGATGGTGCTACGCCACAGCGCGCATCGCCCGTGGATTGCCGACGAAACGCTTGATCTGCTCGCCACCCATGCCTGGCCGGGCAATGTGCGCGAACTGGAAAACGTCATGCGCCGCGCTTTGGTGCTGGCAGGCAATTCGCCTGTGATCACTCCGGAACACATTGCATTTGACCGCCCTGCCCGCCTGATTTCCGAACCGGTGCAAACCGTGGCGGCAGGCGGTGACAGCAAACTGTCCAACATTGTGCAGATTTCGGAATCGCGCGCCATTCTGGCAACGCTTGAAGCGTGCAACGGCAGCCGTGTTGCTGCCGCCCGCCAGCTTGGCATATCCGAGCGCACACTGCGCTATCGGCTTGCCAGCTTGCGTGAGGCCGGGATCGAAGTGAACGGCCGGGCCGCAGGTGGCCGGCGATGAGCGGCATTTCAGGGATTGGCGGACGCGCCTCGGGCATTCAGGACATCATGGCCTTGCGCCAGCAGATCATGGAGCGGTCGCAACTGCTCCAGCAGGTCAAGACGCCAGACGCCGCCGGGGCCGCTGCGCCGACCAGCGGTATCGCAGGGGGCAGCTTTACCGATACGCTGAAGGGCGCGCTGGAAAGCGTCAACGCCACGCAGCAGAAATCGAGCGCGATCACCGAAGCCTATGAAAAGGGCGAAGTGGTGGACGTGGCCAAAGTGATGCTGGCGCGTCAGGAATCGAGCGTCGCGTTCGAGGCCACGCTGCAAGTGCGCAACAAGCTGCTGAATGCCTATCAAGACATCATGCGGATGGGAGTCTGATTAAATGGCTGACACCGATCCTTCCGGACCTACAGGTTTTGGCGCGCTGACCGATCCCGCAGGCGGCAGCATCGGCAACCGCGCAAAGACTTTTCTGGGCCAACCGGCCGTGCGCCGCACCCTGCCGTGGTTTGCAGGCGTTTCTGCCGCAGGCCTGACAGCGGTGCTGTGGATGACCATGGCCCCTGCCCCGCAGCGCATGCTTTACAGCCAGCTTTCGGATAGCGAACGCGGCGATGTGGTTGCCAGCCTTGAAAAGGCGGCGATCCCCTACACCATCGACAACGCAACCGGCGCGGTGAGCGTTGGCGAGGACGACCTTTATCGCGCGCGTATGGCAGCAGCTGCCGATGGCGCGGTGGCGACACCTGAAACCGGGCTGCAAATGCTCGACAAGTTGCCGATGGGCGCAAGCCGCGGGCTTGAAGGGCAACGCCTGAAAGCCGCGCGCGAGCGCGAGCTGGAACTGACCGTCATGGAAATCGACGGCGTCGAAGGCGTGCGTGTCCACCTGGCCGAGCCGGAAAAGTCGGTGTTCGTACGCGAGAATGTCGCGCCGACAGCATCGGTCATGGTCAAGCTGAAGAGCGGACGCCAGTTATCCGAAAGCCAGGTCCGCGCGATTACCAACCTTGTTGCAGGATCGGTGCCGGGCCTTTCGATTGATGCGGTGCGCGTGGTCGATCAGCATGGGCGCCTGCTGTCAGAAGCAGGTGGCGTTGATGGTGACAGGCTGGAACTGCAACAGCGCATGGAAGAAAAGCTGCGCCTGCAAGTTTCCCAGTTGCTGACGCCAATGTTGGGCGATGGCAACTTCTCGTCAGAGATCCAGGTCGATCTCGACATGGATCAGGTGACGTCCGCGCGCGAGACTTATGAGAAAGAGGGCGTGGTCCGTTCGGAAACGAACAGCGCGTCGCAACAGGCAGGGGCTGCCCCTGCGCAAGGCGTACCGGGCGTTACTGCCAATACGCCACCGCCTGCGACGACAGCACAGGCCGGAGCGCCTGTGGGCACGCCCGCAGCGCCTGCCGCGCCCGGTGGGAATGGCGAATCCAGTTCCACCAAGCAGTACGAACTGGGCCGCGAGGTTGCGGTTTCCAACCAG
Organism: Novosphingobium sp.; assembly: GCA_020853995.1. Lineage (GTDB taxonomy): Bacteria > Pseudomonadota > Alphaproteobacteria > Sphingomonadales > Sphingomonadaceae > Novosphingobium. The sequence continues at coordinate 5,085 of JADYXV010000134.1, read as the reverse complement.
ACGCCAGGCAAGATCAAACGCCTGTCTGTTGCCGTTGCACTTAGTCAGGAAATGATGGCCAAGGCCAAACCGGCCGATATCGAAGCGATCAAGCAACTGGTCAGCGCTGCTGTAGGGGCCGACCCCGCACGCGGTGATCAGGTGGCCGTACAAGTACGCGCATTCAAACCTGCCGAGGTTGAAGAACCGCCATTCTGGGAAACGCCGTGGTTCGCCACGATCCTGCGCAATGCCGTTGCGCTGATTGCGGTCCTGATGGTGCTGCTGCTGGGCGTACGTCCGCTGATCAAGGCGCTGAAGAAAGAGCCTGCTGTGGCCGAGGACAGCAAGGATAAAAAGAAGAACAAGAAAGGCGCTCCTACCGAAGGCGACGAGGACGAAACCGCAGAAGGCGAGGACGCAGGCGAAAACGCAGCCGAGGCTGAAGGTGAACAAAAGCCCGAGCCGATCACCGCCGATGAAATGGCCGAGACATTGCAAATCGCGCAAAATGCCGAGACCGGCAAAGTCGATCCCGAAGCACTGGCGCGGCAGGTCAGCCTTGCCCAACGTCTTGTCATCGAAAAGCCTGACAATGCTCTCGTCGCGTTGAAGCAGATGCTTAACACCCCCGAAGAAGAAGCAGAGGAGGCCACAGCATGAGCGATCTGGCCGAAGCCCCGAAGATTTCCGATCCCGAACGCGCCGCCGTGATGGTGATGCTGCTGGAGGATGACCAGGCCGCGCAAATCCTTGCACAGCTTGAACCTGCGGAACTGCGCCTGCTCGGCGAAAAGATGTGCGCGCTGGGCGAAATCGGCCCGGTCGCGATTGCGCAGGCCATTGCAGGCTTTGTCGAAAAGACCGAACGACTAGGCCTGATCGCGCATGACCGCGTGGGGCAAGTGCGTTCGTTGATGACGCGCGCGGTGGGCGAAGTGAAAGCCGACAGCCTGATGCAGCGCATCTTGCCGGACGATACATCACAAACACCGACGATTGAACTGGCGCGCTGGTTGACCCCGCAAGTGATTGTACCGCTAATCCGCGACGAACATCCGCAGGCGATTGCCGTGCTGCTGGTCCAGCTTGATCCTGAAGTGGCCGCCGCAGTGCTGCATTCACTGCAGGAAGATATTCAGGGCCAGGTCGTGCACCGCATCGCTTCGCTGGGGCCGGTTGCGGCAGAAGCCATTGCGATGCTGGAAGAAATCCTGACCCGCCGGATCAGCGAGAGCCACGGGCAAGCCGCGCTTACCATGGGTGGCCCGCGTGAAGCTGCGGACATCATCAACGCATCGGCGCGCACGGTTGAAAAGCGGGTCATGCCGGAAATTGCCAAGCAGGATCGCCAATTGGCCAAGGCCATCGAGAACGAGATGTTCAAGTTCGAACACTTGTACGTGCTTGATGACAAATCGATGGGCGCGCTGCTGCGTGAAGTGGACAGCGATGCATTGATCGCGGCGCTGAAAGGCATTGCCGAAGACCAACGCGAGGTATTCCTGCGCGCCATGTCCAGCCGTGCTGCCGATGGTGTGCGCGATGAAATTGCCGGACGTGGCCGCATGAAGATGGCCGAAGTGATCGAAGCACAAAAGGCAATGGTTGCCGCGGCCCGTCGCTTGTCGGCAGAAGGCGTGATCGTGTTTGGCGCAGGCGACGACGACTATGTCTGAACCCTTGCGTGCGGTTTCGCTGGCAGACCTAGGCGCAGACCTTGGCGTGGCCCCAGCCGGCTTTTCACGAGACCGCCGCTTCTTCAAGGATCTGGCAGCTATTCCAGCCCCGCCACCACCGCCAGCCTTGGTTCAGGAGCCGGAAGAAGATGCAGACGAGCCGGAGCCGCACGACCCCATCGCCGAGGCCTGGGCCGAGGGCTATGCACGCGGCCTTGGCGAAGCGCAGGAGGCCGCAGCGCAATTGATGGCCGACGAAGAAATGGCACGGTCCAAAATTGAATTGTCCATTGCCAAGCTGGATGCAGCAATGCAGGCAGACCTGAAAGATCGTTTGCGCGAAACGGTTGAAGCCCTGTGCGAAGCCGCGATTGCGCCCGCAGCGCTTGATCCTGACGGATTGGTCCGCCGCGTTGAAGTGGCTGCCGCGATGCTGGCCCGCGCGCAGGATGAACGCGTGATCCGCCTGCACCCTGAAGATCTGGCACTTGTTGCCGCGCGACTGCCCGAAGACTGGCACTTCATCCCCGATGCAACCCTCACGCGCGGTGCGGTGCGGGTGGAAGGCGCATCGGGCGGGGTTGAGGATGGCCCTGACCAGTGGCGACTGGCAATTGCCGAGGCTTTACGTCAATGCTGAACCTGCTTGAACAGGCGCTGGACAATTATGCGCTGGCCCAACCCGATTTCACCCCGCCACGTTACGGCCTTTTGGCAGCATGCGATGGCGGGATGCTGGAGGTTTCCGGCCTTTCTGTGCCAATTGGCACGCAATGCCGCATCGCGCACGGGTCTGGTTCGTTGACGGCCGAAACCATCGGCTTCCGCAATGGCCGCACGCTGATGATGCTGCTGGGCGATCCCGTCCTGCTGCGCCCCGGAGCCAAAGTGCGCCCCGAAGGCCGCCCCGGCATGTTGCCGGTGGGCGAGGCTTTTCTGGGCCGCGCGATTGATGGCGAGGGCAAGCCGATCGATGGCCTGGGGCCGATCAATCACCGTCGCGAATGGCCGGCAGGCGGCGTCCGCTCTGCCGCGCTGGACCGGTCCCCTGTGCGCGAACGCTTTGATACCGGTGTGCGCGCTTTGAATGCGCTGACCACGTTTGGCATAGGCCAGCGTATTGGCATCATGGCAGGGTCAGGCGTGGGCAAATCCGTGCTGCTGGACATGATTGCGCACGGAGCCGAGGCCGAAGTGGTGATCGTGGGCCTGATTGGTGAGCGCGCGCGCGAGGTTTCGGACTTTGTCGAACGCCACATGCACGGCTCCAAACGCGAACGGTCAGTTATTGTAGCGGTGCCTGCCGACCATGCGCCGAACTTGCGCATCCGGGGCGCGATGCTGGCAACGAGCCTTGCCGAATATTTCCGCGCACAGGGAAAGCGCGTGTTGCTGATCATGGACAGCCTGACCCGCGTGGCGCATGCCGGACGCGAAATCGCGCTGTTGCTGGGGGAACCGGGTGCCGCGCGCGGCTATCCGCCGTCGTCACTCGCCACGATTACCAAGCTGGTGGAGCGGGCAGGCAATTCTGCGCAAAGTGGCGGTTCGGTGACGGGCCTATACACCGTGCTGGCCGATGGCGACAATCAGGACGATCCGGTGGTTGATACCGCGCGTTCGATTCTGGACGGGCACATCGTGCTATCGCGCGATCTGGCGCAGCGCGGGCAATATCCCGCGATTGACATTGCCGCATCGCTAAGCCGCGTGATGAACGACATTACCGCGCCCGAACACCAGACCGCAGCGCGTACATTCCGCGCCTTGGTGGCAAGTTACGAGGCCAACCGCGATCTGGTGCTGATGGGTGCCTATCGCACCGGCGCCGATCCGCAGCTGGACCGCGCGATTGTGATGCACGATGCGCTGACCGGCTTTATCAGCCAGCCCCAGCGCGAGATCGTGCCGATGGATGATGCCACCGCCGCGCTGATCCGGTTGATGGGCTGATGAAAGCCGAACGCGCGCGATTGGCGCGATTGAAACGCCTTGAACGCATCCGTGACATTTCGCGGCGCACGGCATTGGCAGAAGCGGGCAAAGCCGAGGGAACGCTGACGCAATTGCAGGGACTGGTTGACCGGACCGAGCGTCTGGCCGCCGAATATGCCGCCCGCACAGACATGCCCGATGCGCACGCGCTGCAACAATTGCGGCACTTTGTGGCGGGGTTGGACCGGATCACCACCGGCACCCGCGCCGATGCGGCCAACGCAAAAGTCATTGCCGATGCCAAAGCGCAAGAAGCCGCAGCGGCCGAGCGGCGGCGCGCAGCAGTGGAAGAGCGCGCCGATGCGCAGGCCCGCCTCATCGCGCAAAAAATCGCCAATGCGCAAACACCCTTAGGCACGCGCAAGGCAACTGGCACGAGTCTTGAATAGATAAGGTTAACGCCCAAGCGACGGAGCCTTACCGATGTTCGAACCTGCCAGCCTTTCCATCACATCGGCCGTTAATACCACGGCCATTCCGGCAAATGCCGTGATGCTGGAAAACGCAGGAACCCCCGGCGATCCGGCAGAAGCCCCGCAAACTCTCGGTTTCGAAGCACTGCTGGCACAGCAATCCGGGCAGGCCCAAACCCTTGCGCCGGGAACGAACGCCGCCCTTAACATTCTTGCCAAGGCCGCTGGCCTCGCGGCAGGTCAACCGGCAACCGGCAAAACTTTGCCGGATGCGGCAATGCCGGTTGCCGCTTTTGCCGCCGAGAGTGAAGAAACACCAAGCGAGCCTGTTGCCGAAGGCGCCGTGGCCACACCGGAAGGCTTGGCAGACCCGGCACTGCTCGCTTCCATTTTTGCAAGCCCGGACCGTTTGGCCCCCAAGGGTACAGATGGCGGCAACCCGCGCAAAGCCGCGGGAGCGGTACAAGCTGATCTGCCGAACCCCGCCAAAAATGCACAGGATCTGGCAGCTTCACTGAAACCGGGACGGATTGCTGACACCGGCCGCAATCAACCTGCAGTTGCAGCCGCCGTTGCCATTGCGCAAGCCGCCGTGATTGACATGGAGCCGGGCGCAAAGCCGCTTATGCCGCAAGCACCAGTCGACAAGATCGCTCCAGCCTTAAACGTAGCGGCCGATCTCCAGACGCGTCCCGGCACAGCAACGCCTGCCGCGATACAGGCCCAGGGGCCGACACAGAATTTGGCCCAAAATTTGGCGCAGCCGCGCGATACCGCGACCGAAGCGGCAACTGCTCCAACACCGCCCACCTTGGTCGCCGCTTTGGCAAAGGATACGGGCGAACAGGCAGCGCTGCCTGATCTGGCGGGCGACATGGCAGCGGATCTTGCCGCGCCATTGATTGCCCGCGCAGCTGACGCCGTAACCATGCAAGAGGCCGCGCCAGCCGCGAAGGCCGAACCGCGCGCCGAACGCGTTGATTTTGCAACGCTGGTCGAAACGCTTAACCGCGCCCGCG
>JADYXV010000133.1 GCA_020853995.1 Novosphingobium sp. | reverse complement strand
GCCGGCGTCGTTTGGCACCCGCTGACCCGCGATGGCGGCGCCATCCTGGCACGTGCCTTCAGCCTGTTCGATCTCACCAGCTCGCGCGACAAACGATTGCTCTCCTACGCGCAGCCAGGAGGCGACAAGTGGCTCGATCTGGACGACAACCCGATGCCCGAGCCGAGCCGTTCGATCTTTGGCGACTTCGGCAAGTCCGCGAAGCGCCTGGGCAAGCAAGCATCGGCGATCACCGGCGATACCCTGCTGTTGGGCGGTGGCTTGGTGCTCGCCTCGGCAATTCTGGATAAGCCGGTCGACCGCTGGACGCAGCGACATCAGATCGCCAAATGGAACGCTCTGGGCAAAGCGGCCAACGCAATACCGCTGGCGCTCGCCGCCGGTGCCGGCCTGCTATGGACCGGCTTGGGTGACGACATGGCGGCGGAGACGGCCTGGACCAGCATCAAGGCCAGTGCCCTGACCCTGGCCACCGGCACGCTGACCAAACTTGCTGTCGGCAGAGCACGCCCATACAAGGATGAAGGTGTGTTTCATTTTTCCGGCTTCAACCGACAGGCCGCGAATTCCGGATTTCCGTCAGATCATATGGGCATCGCCTTCGCGCTGGTCACTCCGTTCGCGCAACAGTACGACGCCAACTGGCTCTATGCCATCGCCGGCGCCACTGCCTTCGGACGCATTCAGCAGCGCCAGCATTTCGTCTCGGATACCGTCGCGGGGAGCTTGATCGGCTACGGCATCGGTAGCTTGCTGCTCGATCAGCAAAGGACCAGACGCGGCGCGCGCATCACCGTCGGACCGGATCGCAGTTTGCGGGCTTATTGGGAGTTTGACTGAATTACCGCGACTGACTTGCCTGGCATGAACAAACACTGCGTGCGGGCGCCAACGCCACCCGCTTGGCTCAGAATCGTTTTACGCCCGCCTTGTTCGCGGCCTTGCCCAGATCTTGATCCAGCGTTGCCAGAGGCACGCCTTCGCGCATGGAAAGCTCTAGATACGATGCGTCGTAAACAGAAAGCCGGTAGCGCCGTGCAATTTGCAGCGTGTCCGACAAGGCTTTGGAAAACGTCGCTGAATCTGCAGCAATATCAACGGCGGCAAGCATTTCAAGAAATGCCTCGCTTTGCGCCTCGTTGATCAAACCTTTGGTTTCTGCCTTGGCAATAACGTTGGACACCTCAAGCCCCCAAGTCACGGGCACCAGCGCACTCGTTTCTCGATCCTTCATGGCGTCCAGCACTTTAAGCGCATAAGTGCGTTCGACTGACTTGCCATCCAATAACAGCCAGCACATCGTCACCGAGGCGTCGAGCACAAAATTCACGAGCGTCCTTCAACTATCAGCGCCTTGATATCCGCCCCTCCACGTACCGGGTTCTCGCGCAGAAACGTCTGGAACTTTTCGATCATCGCAGCCTTATCCTTGCCCTTTGCTCTCTCATTCGGAACAAGATCGGCGATCGCCTCGCCGCGATTGGTGATCGTAAACCGCTTACCCGCTTTTACCTGCCGCAGCAGTTCGGGCAGTTTGGTCTTGGCTTCATAAGCGCCGATTTCAGTTTTCATACGGGCCATCTCCTTAATAGACTGGTTCATAGACCAGTCCTTATGGTATCACGGCAAGCATAACCGTATGGGGATGCCTGACTTGCGTTACAGCCGTACCCCATGACTTTCAATTTTATGGGGCACGCGTGGCTGCCTATCGTAGCCGAATTGCTTCACAGATGTCTCGGCAGTTAGCTTGGTCTTGCAAAAATGAGGACTACCGAAGGAGATTCGTTGCGAGCACCGCAGGGACAAATAGTACGGACGCCCCCTCTCCACCGGAATCGGGGGAGAGCAACCGTGTTTGAAGTCAAGCGATATTGGAGTTCCATGGAGTTTGATTCTTGATCATGGTGTTCATAATTGTGAGCAGCTTGCGCATACAGGCGACGATAACGACTTTTGGGGCCTTACCAGCGGCTTTGAGCCGTGAGGCGAAGGCCTTGATGGTGTTGTTGCAGCGAATCGCGGTGATGGTGGCCATGTACAGGGCACTGCGCACATCGGCGCGTCCGCCCCAGATATGGCGCTTGCCACGATGCGTGCCGCTGTCGTTGTTCAGGGGGGCTATGCCCACCAGTTTGGCGATCTGGCGTCGGTTCAAGCCACCCAGTTCCGGGCACCTGCCGAGCATCGTGCGGCTGGTCACTTGGCCCACTCCCGGAATGGAGCACAACAGATCGTCTTTGATTCGCCACAGATCGGAGCCGCGCAGGCGTTCCCCCAAATCGGTTTCGATGCTCCCGATTTGTTTGTCCAGCCAGGCAATATGCCCTTTGAGACTCTTGACCTGGACCTTGGAGGCCGCGTGAAGGCGCAGCGCCTCCTGTACACGCATCTGGACCAGTTGGCGTCGCCGGGTCACCAGCGCATCGAGTTCGCGCGTCAGTTCGTCCTTGACCGGGCGTACCGCGGGCCGAATGGCACGCGCAAACGCGGCGAGCACCGCGGCATCAATGCGATCGGTTTTGGCCAATTGCCCGGTGGCCTTGGCGAAGTCGCGCACCTGGCGTGGATTGACCACCGCCATGCACAGCCCGCGGGCGGCCAGTTCGCCAGCCAAGCGGGTTTCCATACCCCCGGTGGCCTCCATCACAATCAGTGTCGGAGGCATTTGACGCAGGCGTGCACAAATCTGCTCGATGCCCGCATCGTCATTGCCAACCTGCAACGACTCTCCAGGGGGCGCGATATGAACATCCAGCGTGCTCTTGGAGACATCGATACCGACAAAGATTTCCACCGTGTTCTCGCTCATACCCATCCTTGCAAAAATGCGGGCTCAAAGGCCCAAGCAACCGTTCGGGTTGAAAGTGAGATTCGGCGCACCGCGACCTGCTCTCCCACGGGCTTGGTGTCCCCAGGGCTAATCGTGCTGATGCGCCGAAACCAGAAAGGCTGTGGATTTGTGGACAATTCGCCTGCGGCGAACCGGGGCGCTTGCCGTGGAAAACGCTGCGCGTTTCCCACCGCGCGCCCCTTTGC
>JADYXV010000132.1 GCA_020853995.1 Novosphingobium sp. | reverse complement strand
GGCGTCTTGCACTTCCTACTCGCTTGGTCGTCCAAATCATGGGCGAAACACAATGGACACGCGCGGTGCCATCAACTCATTGAAAATACATCACAAGAAGAGAAATGGTGCTGATATATGTTAAATGGCAACGAGAACGCATCAACGTCGTGCTCGCCCGGACATCGGACAACAATTTTGAACCGGTTCAACTGCGCCGGCGCGACAGCACAATTAACGATGCGACACTCCATCGTGCCACGGTGAACGCCCCGACTGTTGCCAGCGCGGTGATGACATAGTTGCCGATTGTTCCGGCATTCACCAACGGAATGCCGGCAAGTACGATGATCATGAAGACTTTGACCAACGGAGGGAGTTCAGCGGCATCGCCCCAGCTTCTGATCAGCCCGCGCTTGCCACTTTCGACAAGGGCCCCGACCAAACCTCCCAGAACAATTGCGATGATCAATGCCACGGTCTCTCCATCAGGCAACACGGCCCTGAAACACCTTACTACGCTTCGTGTGTTAAGAAGCCGTCGCGCCAATCCTGATGATCATTGGCTGCCCATATTCAGGCCGCGATAGCGCGTTCGATCCAGTCGCGGGTTTCTGGGATAGCCGCTTCGACCTGGGGCAAGTCATTGACACACAGGAACTTGAACTGTGGCTGGAGCGCGCGGGCGAGATAGGCCCTTACATGCGGCAGCGGGTAATCAAGGACGGCGCCCGTGCGCAAGTGAAGATGGTCATCGGACGTATGCAGCACAGCCCTGCCCGCCGCAATGCAGGCATGGTTATGCAAGCCTTGGGGCAGGAACTGCGAAACGCAGCGAAAACGATGGCCCAGGTTCGCCTGGAACGCAGTGCGGTGCTGATCATACAACTGCGCCAGTACCGAGCGACGCAGCGGATGAACAACATGCGCTGCACGGAACAGGCGGCCGGGCCCAAAGCCTGCCAGCCCGGCGGCGTTGATCTGGGTGAGCGCGTTAAGCAGCGTAGGATCGGAACGGCTGTCGGGATCTGCGGCAATTGTGCGCTGATCAACCCACCCGCCGCGCAGGACAGGTACATCACCGCTAAATACGTCGTCAGGCGATAGTGGCCCTGTCAAAAACACATCATCGTTGAAATAGACGAAACGTTCGGCCAGCCCCGGAATGCGCCAGAGCAGCGTTTCGATAGCCAGCGAATTGAAAGTCGGCAGCGCGCTTTCATGGCCTTCGAACAGGGTCAGGTGATCGACAATCGCTATGCGACTGACAAGATCGGCCGGCAGGCGCGACAGATCGGGATTTTGCGCATCGGTGATGATCCAGATGCGCCCGATCCACGGCGCGTGATTGGCAATCGAACGCAAACAATAGCCCAGCTCGTCATTGCAAGCCCAGCGGTGCGGATTGGTGGCATTGGCGTTGCGTGGTGCGTGTGGCTGATAGCGCAGGCGTTTGGCCCTGTGCTGCGGATCGTCACCGTCAACCCATGTGATGACCGCGTCGATACGCGCGTCGCCGCTGTAATTCTGCATTTGTCCCGTCCGGGCGAGAGTTTGGTCTGCCACGATAGAACAGGACGGACGCGCCCTTACGCGGAGCGGGGCACAAGTCAATGTATGCTTTCGACTTTCGTCAGCCGGGCTTCGTCTGTCAGCTGCAGTGCAATCCGGCGCCGCTCCGTCAACAGATACCTAACCTCAAGTAAGACCTCTCACTCCCCCCACTCTTCACGCCAATCTAACCAAAGATAAGCGATTGAAGCTTAACCAAATTTGATAACGGCGCCCTGAAACCAGCGGCATTGCGGAGATTTATATGAACAAGGCCGTGTTGCTATTCTGTGTAGCGCAGACCGCACTGATATCACCAGCATTCGCAAATGATGGTGAGGACAGCGAGCGTTCCGCGAAGGAAACGGTTACTGCACCGGCAGCGCCACCAAAGGAAGTATTCTCGACAGGCGTTGCCAAAGGGCGTGACCGGCTCGACAGTGCAACATCGACCAGCGCCTTGCGCGGTGAAGAAATCCAGAAATTCGGCCCCCGCCCACTGGGTGATGTGCTGCGCACGATGGCAGGCTTGCGCGTCGCCACCGGAATTGGCGAGGGCAACAACAACTATACTGTGCGCGGCCTTCCCTTGGCCGCAGGTGGTTCAAAGTACATGCAGTTCCAGGAAGACGGCTTGCCTGTACTGGAATTTGGCGACCTGTTTAACGTCGGCACCGATGTCTATCTGCGCAACGATCTGACAATCAACCAGATCGAAACGATCCGTGGCGGATCGGCCTCGACTTTTGCTTCCAACTCTCCGGGCGGTCTGATCAATCTCATCTCGCGCACCGGCGACGTCGAAGGAGGCACCATCCAGCTTTCAGGCGGCCTTGATTACGACGAGAAGCGGATCGATTTCAATTATGGCGGGCGCCTGGACAAGAACACCCGCTTCAACGTCGGCGGCTTTTACCGGCAGGGTGAAGGCCCACGCCGCATCGGTTTCGATGGCTGGCGCGGCGGACAGGTAAAGCTGAACGTCACACGCGAATTCGAAGATGGCGGCTATGTACGCGTCTATCTCAAATATCTGGACGACCGCTCGCCCACCTTCGCGCCATATTTCGTCAACATTACCGGCACTAACGAAAACCCGGTCTATCGCAGCTTCCCCGGCTTCGATTTGCGCCGTGACTCGGTATTGTCGCCGTTCCTGGGGCCGGTAATCACGCTGGACCAGAACAACAATCTGGCAGCGCTGCCGCTCGATACCGGGCAACGCGCCATTTCGAAGTCTGTGGGCTTTGAAGCACAGTTCGACGTTGGCGGCTGGACCGTGACGGAAAAGGCCCGCTATGCTGACAACGGCGGCGATTTCTCGCGCGCTTTCCCCAACAGCGTCAATACCGTTTCGGCTTTCGCTGCCGGACAAAGCGGCGCTGGCGCAACCGCAAGCTATGCCAGTGGACCACTGGCTGGCCAACCCATACCGGGTGGCAGCCTGATCAACGGAAACGGGCTGCTTTCGTTGTATTTCGTATCCTTCGTCCGCGCCCGCAGCCTCAACAATTTCACCAACGATTTGCGTGCAAGCCGCGTGTGGGCTTTGCCAGGGGGAAAACTGACCACCACGGCAGGCCTTTATGTCGCCACGCAGCAATTGCAGACAACATGGCTGCACACGGCCATGAACATCGATGCCAATGGTGGCGGTGATACGGCGATGGTCGACATTGCCAATGCCGCAGGAGTGCAGCAGACAGCCAATGGCTACTTTGCCTTCGGCCGCGCCAGCAGCCTGTTCCGCCGTGCTTTCGACGTCGAGTACCGCGTGCTGGCCCCTTATGGATCGGTAAATTACCACTTCGGCAAGATCGCGATCGGCGGCAGCCTGCGTTATGATATCGGACGCGTTCGTGGCCAGCTTGTCGGCGCGGATCTGGGCGAAGGCCGCGTCGGCCTGACCTCGCTTGACGTCAACCGCGATGGCGTGATCAGCACCGCAGAAACGCGCGTTGCCTTTCTGCCTTTCGACCGTCCCGCTGCGGTTCGCTATAACTATGGCTATCTGAACTATTCTGCAGGCATAAATTACCGTTTTGCCGAGCCGCTATCGTTCTTTGCCCGTTACAGTCGCGGCGCGCGCGCCAATGCCGACAAGATCCTGTTCACGCCGGTCATCGACAATGCCACCGGTAACGTCGCCAATGAACGCGACAAGGCCGATATCGTCACCCAGCTTGAAGGCGGATTCAAGTTCCGCAAAGACGGCGTGACGCTGAACGCGACTGCTTTCCACGTGACGGCGGACGACCATAACGTACTCAACGGCTCTGCCAATCGCACGGATCGCACGTACAAGGCCGACGGTGTGGAATTGGAAGGGACATTCCAACGTGGCGCGTTCAACCTGATGGTCGGTGCCACTTATACCCGGGCAAAGATCACGCTCGACAGACTTGACCCATCGCTGATCGGCAAGGAACCACGTCATCAGCCGGACTGGACCCTGATCGCAGTGCCACAGCTTGATTTCGGGAAAGTGGCCGCAGGCGCCAGTATCGTGAAAATCACCGGCAGCTATGCCCAGGACAACAACCTGTTGCGCATGCCGGGCTTCACAACTGTTGGTGCATTCTTGCAGGTAAAACCGACTGAAACGTTGCGTTTCACGCTGAATGCGCAAAACCTTTTCAATACTCTTGGTATTTTTGAGGTGAACCAGTCAAGCGTACCGGCAAGTGGCCTCGGCTTTGCCCGCGCAGCCAATGGCCGCACCGTTTCAGGATCGCTGCGCTTCGATTTCTAGAGTGCAACTTTCCGGTCAAAGCGGCCAGAAGTACAGGATCAAAGGCGTTCCCATAACGGCCACCAGCACCGATAGCGGCGCACCGAGCCGGGCGTAATCACCAAAACGGTATCCGCCCGGCCCCAGCACCAGCGTATTGCATTGGTGGCCAATGGGGGTGAGGAAATCACAGCCTGCGCCCACTGCCGTTGCGATCAAGAACGGTTCGGGGCGATAGCCCAGCTCTGTTGCAAATACCGCCGCGATGGGTGCCATGACCAGCACTGTCGCGGCATTGTTCAGGAACGGGGTCACGGCCATCGCCGCGACAAGAATCAGCGCCACCGCCCCCCAGGCTGGCAATTGCACGGCAAAGGCGGCCAACGCCTCGGCTATCACATCGGACGCGCCCGTGGTTTGCAGCGAAGCACTGACGGGTATAAGCGCGGCAAGCATGATCAGGATCGGCCACTCAACCGCTTCATAAGCTTCGTTTACCGGCAATGCGCCGCTGATCACCGCCACGGCAGCCGCAGCGAAGAATGCGACAGCTGCCGGAACAGTCCCGCTTCCTGCCGCCACCATCGCAACCGCCAGAATGGCAATGGGCAGCCAGCGTTTGCGTGCCGAACCCAGCCGCAACGGCCGTTCGGCCAGCGGCAATGCGCCCAATTGCTTCAGCCGCGATGGCAAAACGTCCAGCGGGCCTTGCAGCACGATCACGTCGCCAGCGCGCAACGAAATCTGCCCCGGCTTGTTGGTAATGGTTGCACCTGCGCGCGAAACGGCAATCAGATTGATGCCCAGCCGCTCGCGCATCAGCAACCGTCCTGCCGTCCGCCCGATCAGCGCTGAATCGCTGCTGACAACCGCCTCGATGACGCCGACATTGTCAGGCGGGCCACCACTGCCCTCCTTGCCTTCTCCTGCCAGCGCGAGGCGGTCTGTCACGATCACGCGTTCAAGCGCATCGGGATGGCCTGTCAGGATCAGGACGTCCCCCTCCTCGATCATCACATCGCCATCAGGCGCGCCGCGCATAGCGCCGCGCAACAGTCCGGTCACCTGGACCTGATCTTCATGACGTGCGGTAAACAGGGCAACCGTCTCATCAATCGCGGAAGAGCCCTGACCCACCGTGGCCTCGATCGCATAGGCGGAAATGTCGATAGCCTCGCCCAGCCCCGGCGATGCCTGCCGGTCTTGCGGTAGCAATCGCCAGCCAAGGGCGAGAAACACCAGACCCATCAGCAACAGGAACAGGCCGGTCGGCAGATAGTCGAACATGCGGAACGGCTCGCCGGTCATTTCCTCCCGCACGCGGCTGACGATGATATTGGGCGATGTTCCGATCAGCGTCATCAAACCGCCCAGCAGCGATGCAAACGCCATCGGCATCAAATAGACAGATGGCGACCGGTCTTCCTTCTTGGCCATTTGCACAGCTGACGGCATCAGCATCGCCAGCGCGCCCACATTCTTGATCAACGCCGATGAAAAGCCCACCGTGGTGGTCAGCAGGATCAATTGCCCCGTCGTGCTGCGAACGCGGGTGGCAATGCGCATCAAAAGCCCGTCAATCAGCCCGGAACGCTGGACCGCAGCAGACATTACAAGGGCCGACCCGACGATAATAACGATGTCATCGGAAAAACCGGAAAACGCCTCGGACGGTTTGACAACGCCCACAACCATTGACGCCAGCAGGGCAATCACCGCCGTCACGTCATACCGAAAGCGCCCCCACACAAAGAGCGCCATCATCCCGGCAAGAGTGGCAATCGAAAGCCATTGGGGCGTTGTCATTAGGCCCTTAACGGGCGCAAGTCCGTGCGGTTCCTGAAAAGTGTTTGCGGAACCGTAAATTCAGAACAGCCGAAGTTCCCCTTGCACCGGCCTGGGCCGCATCGGCACCGGGCGCGACGGCGCATTGCGGGGTAGCAGGCACCGCGCCAGACCTTGCAGCACATAAACCGCGTTGCGTTGGCCGCCCCGGTTGGGATGATCCACCGCATAACCAGCGTAATAGCGCCGCAGCAGCCCTGCCCCCACCAGTTCCGAAACCGCGCGGCTCAGATTGGTTTTGCCCGATGCGCGGATGCGGTCACGCAATTCGCGTTCGACCACTGCCGCATATTGGCAAGGGTCTGTGGGCAAAGCGCCGGCAGCAGCCAGATCTGCCTCCACCCGCGCGGCCAAGGCAATCCGGCGCGGATCGCGGCCTCCCATCGGGGCAAGGCTATCGCACAACCAGTCGCGCAGGGAGTGTTGCTGGCGGTCGCGCTTTATAAAAGGTCCCGCTTCGCCATCGGCATTGGCCACTTCGGCAATGAGGCTGAGTACCATGAAGGCATAGCGGGGGCGCGTGCTGGTATGCGCCAGCATATCAAGCAGCGCGGCCATTTCGCCGGTTTGGCTTTTCGCCCCTGATGTGATTGCAGAGTGGAACATTACGGGATTCAAGGAAGCACATAACGGGATTCAAGGGAATCCCCCATCTGCCATCCGCCGCTGATAATCCAACATTTGTCGCTTGTGACACTTTGCCCTCGGGTAAAGTGTCACAGCCGCTCCTTTGCCCGAACCTGCCCCGACGGGCGATGTCGCACACTATAATGTGAGAATACTTGACAGAAATCATCGCAGTGTGAGAAAGCGAATCTCATGGCACAGGACATCTTGGCGCGTGCGCGCAAACTCATCGAAGACCGCATCATCTCGCGGGCAGCCCTCGCCCGCGCGGCAGGCCTTCATCCCAATTCCTTGCGCGATGTTCTATCGCCCGAATGGAACCCCACCGCCGATACACTGAGCAAGCTTGAACGCGCGATGGACAGCGAAGACGAGGACGAGTTCGAACTCGCCACCGTCGAGGAAATGATCGCCGAAGTGCGCAATGGCCGGATGGTCATTCTGGTGGATGATGAAGACCGCGAAAACGAAGGCGATCTGGTCATCCCGGCGCAGATGGCAACACCCGAATCCGTCAACTTCATGGCTACCAATGGACGCGGCCTGATTTGTCTGTGTCTGACCAGCGAACGGGCGAGCCACCTTGGTCTTGAACTAATGGCCCGCAACAACGGCACGCGCCACGGCACTGCCTTCACCGTATCGATCGAAGCCCGCGAGGGCGTGGACACCGGCATTTCAGCGGCAGACCGCGCGCGCACCATTGCCGTGGCGGTCGATGCCGGAAAGACCAAGGATGATCTAGTCACGCCGGGCCATGTATTTCCGCTGATCGCGCGCGATGGCGGCGTTCTCGTGCGCGCAGGGCACACCGAGGCCGCTATCGATTTGCCACGCCTTGCCGGGCTGAACCCGTCAGGCGTGATCTGCGAGATCATGAACGATGACGGCACGATGGCCCGTCTGGATGACCTGAAAATCTTCGCCCGCAAGCACGGGCTGAAAATCGGCACGATCCGCGATCTGATCGAATATCGCCGTCGCAACGATCATCTGGTCGAATGCATCCAGCAAGCCCCGTTCGAAACCGATTACGGCGGCGACTGGACGATCAAGACCTATCGCAACAAGATTGACGGTTCGGTCCATCTGGTGCTGCAAAAAGGCGCCATCTTGCCGGATGTACCCGCTTTGGTACGCATGCACACCATCTCCATCCTGTCCGACGTGCTGGGCAGTCCGGGCCCGCGCAAGCGCATCCTGCAACGCTCGATGACCGAAATCGGTGAAGCAGGCGCCGGTTTGATCGTGCTGTTGATGCCAGGTGAACCCGACCATCTGATCCGCGAAGTGGATGGCACCGGTGGCCGCGACATGGAATTGCGCAGCTATGGCATTGGCGCGCAGATCCTTGCCGATCTTGGTGTGCACGACATGATCCTGCTCACCAATTCGCACCACAACCTTGTCGCGCTCGAAGGTTATGGCCTGAGCATCAAGGGCGAACGCGCGATACCCAAAACGTAACGCTCAGCCTTTCGGTTTGCACATCGGCTGGCTACGATGAAGAAAAAGCGCCGCTATCTTACGGCCACGATGCCTGACGGTTACGTGAAGACAATCGGTCCGACGACTGACACCTTCACCCACTATTGGCGCATCGTGGCCGAATTGCCGAACGGCAAGACCGAAGTATTCTGGGGCCACACCCGTTCCTTGCCCGAAGCGCGACGCAAACGCGCACCCGCTGATGACGCGGCTCGTGTGCGCGGATGGAAAAGCTTCACCTTCGAAATTGCCGAATTGACCGAGAGCACTTAGGGCAACCTGTCTTTCAATCATCGCAGGTGCCTCGTGGTCGCTCATTCACATTCGGACATGTTTTCGCTGTTTCTAGCCCGATGTCAGGCCACGCCGGATGCGCCGTTCCTGCTTGCCGCAGATGGCACGGTACTGACGTACGAGGCCGCGTTGCGCCGCTCGGCACAGCTGGCCCATGCCTTCCGCGCCAAGGGCGTGCTTCCCGGTGATCGCATTGCCATACAGGTAGAAAAGTCGCAAACCGCGCTGCTGACATGGCTTGCCGCACTGCAGACCGGCGCGGTCTACCTGCCGCTTAACACCGGCTATACTACTGGCGAATTGCGCTATTTCCTGGGCGATGCGCAGCCTGCCCTGTTGCTTTGCCGCCCTGAAGACGAAGCTGCGCTATCCGCGTTGTGTGCGGAAATCGGCGTGCCAGCACTGCTCACGCTTGATGCAACAGGCACCGGCGGCACCCTTGTGAATGAAGCCATGTCACAGCCCGAACTGTTTGATCGCGTCGCTGTCACGCCCGATACCCTCGCAGCAATTCTTTACACGTCCGGCACCACCGGACGCAGCAAGGGGGCGATGCTTGCCCACGCCAACCTGGCCTCAAACGCGCTGACACTGGTCGATCACTGGCGCTTTACCGCCGATGACCGCCTGCTCCACGCCTTGCCCATCTTCCACACGCACGGGCTGTTTGTCGCAACCAACATCACCATCGCAGCGGGATCGGCAATGATCTTCCTGCCCAAATTCGATGCCGATGAACTGGTCCGCCTGATGCCGCAAGCCAGCGTGCTGATGGGCGTGCCCACGTTCTACACCCGCCTGCTCGGCCATCCCGGCT
>JADYXV010000131.1 GCA_020853995.1 Novosphingobium sp. | reverse complement strand
TTGTCAGGACCCCGCGATAGGTAAGGTTTGAGAAGCGCAGACCGAACGCGACCGTCGCCCAGGTATAGATTCCAGTAAGGAACACCAGCGCGCCTGCCCACAGCCACAGCAGCGTATCGTGACCTTGCAGCCAGTACATCCATTCAGCGCCGTTATGCCGATAATCAAGCACATCGCCTTCGCCCATAAGGATGAACGGGGGATAACAGATCAGCGCCGCAACCCATGCGCCAAGGTGCGGATTGGCCGAGCGGATCTGTGAATCCAGCGGTTTGCAGGTGAGGAGATAGCCAACCATCGCGATCTGCACATCAACCATGAACATCGTTTCGATGAGCAGTATGGCCAGCGCGACGGGATCGTGCGTGACCGAGGCCCAGTCATAGCGCACCACCGCGCCAAACCCGCCGGGGACGATGGAAATCATGAAGGCGCAGAAGAAGCCCTTTACTGCCCACGACAGCCAGTGGCGCTTTACTTCGGTGGCATCCCACGGTTCGCGGCCAATCAGCATAGCGCCAAAATGCCATGCGCCGTCCCGCGGGTTTACCAGCACCCGGTCCAGCCACAGGACATAAGGAATGGCACCCAGAAACAGGAACGGAACAGCGCTTTCCAGCACTTCCATTGCAAACACATATTGCCCGCGCCAGTACCAGCGGGCGATGCAATAGGCGAAGCCGATCAACGCCCAGGTGGCCCACAATCCGGCAATCTTCGTAATCGAAACATCGATGACGCTGCGCAATGGACGCGGCGAGGTCCAATCGATGCCGGTTGAGGGGCGGCGGTGGACTTTATCCACCAGCAGCGACCAGCCGACCATGCCTGCACCCGAAAACACCATCGCGGCCAAGGCAGCGGCAGGGCCGTCCATGACCTCACGCGGACCGGGCAGCCCGAAAGCCTCACCAATCGCAGGCCAATAGCGGCAAACCAGCACCCATACGGCAAGGCCGACAAGGCCGGCAATGCCAACGCCTGCAGAGACATCGGACGGAGGAGGAGACGGGCGCGTGGTCATGGGTCTGCCTTACCGTGAAACGGTTAGCAATCCGTTGTGATTTGACGAATTTGGGCTCTGCATATTCTGCGCAGGACCAAGACTGCTCTATTGCAGACTTTCACTGCAATCCAATTTGTGAAAAAGCTCTCGGCAAAACAACAATACAACGCAGGAGGCCGCAATGGGCAGAGTAAATGGCAAGAAGGCTCTCGTGACCGGCGCGGCCCAGGGCCTTGGTGCGGCTCATGCATGGATGCTTGCGCGTGAGGGTGCAAAGGTTCTGCTAACCGACATCAACGGCGCAGGTGCACATTCTACTGCCGAAGCGATCAACGCGGAACTGGGTGGCGGCACGGCTTTTGCCATGCATCATGACGTGACCAGCCCCGATGACTGGGATGCCGCCATGGCCTTGGCGGCTAAAAAGCTGGGCGGGCTGTCGGTGCTCGTCAACAATGCGGGTGTGGGTGTGCGCGGCAATATTGAAACGTGCACCTTGGAGGAATGGCATCGCGGCTTTGCGATCAACGTCGACAGTGTTTTTCTTGGCTGCCAGAAGGCCCTGCCGCTGTTGCGTGACAATCAGCCTGCATCCATCGTCAACATCAGTTCGATCGCAGGCCTGATCGCGTCGGATTCCATGCCTGGCTATAATGCCAGCAAGGCGGCGGTGTGGATGCTTTCCAAATCGGTGGCGCTGTATTGCGCCAAGCGCGGCTGGGACATCCGCTGTAATTCGGTCCACCCCACCTTCGTTGACACGCCGATCCTTGATGACATCAGCGCTAATGCCAACCTTGAGAAATCGGTGGTCATGGGCAAACTGGCCCGCCAGGTCCCGCTTGGCCGGGTTGGCGTGCCTGACGATATCGCAGCAGGCGTTCTCTATCTCGCCAGTGACGAAAGCCGATTTATGACAGGCGCCGAGTTGAAGCTCGACGGCGGAATATCGGCGATGTGATCTGCGCGAAAAGGGGCCGACTGGACATTGCAGTCCAACCGGCCCCTTTCGTTTCCTCAGTACCGTGTGATCCAGTTCAGGTTCAGAACACCACAACTGAACGGATTGATTTGCCAGCGTGCATCAGATCAAACGCGGTGTTGATCTCCTCAAGGCCCATGACGTGCGTGATCATCGGATCGATTTCGATCTTGCCGGTCATGTACATGTCAACAATCTTGGGCACGTCAGTGCGGCCCTTGGCACCGCCAAATGCCGTCCCGCGCCAGTTTCGGCCCGTCACAAGCTGGAACGGGCGCGTGGAAATGTCCTTGCCCGCTTCGGCCACGCCGATGATGATGCTGGTGCCCCAACCGCGATGGCACGCTTCCAAAGCCGTGCGCATGACTTCGGTGTTGCCAGTGGCATCGAAGGTGTAATCTGCGCCGCCGTCCGTCATCTCGACAATCTTGGCGACAGTGTCCTCGCGGCTCATACCTCTGGAATTGAGGAAGTCGGTCATGCCGAACTTGCGGCCCCATTCCTCACGGTCGGCATTGATATCGACGCCGATGATCTTGTTGGCCCCTGCCATCCGCGCACCTTGCAACACATTGAGGCCGATACCGCCGAGGCCGAAGACCACCACGTTATCACCGGGCTGAACGTTCGCGGTCTTGGTGACAGCGCCGACGCCGGTGGTTACGCCGCAGCCGATGTAGCAGGCGGACTGGAACGGTGCGTCTTCGCGGATCTTGGCCACCGCGATTTCGGGCAGGACGGTGAAGTTCGAGAACGTGCTGCAGCCCATGTAGTGATAGATCGGCTGACCCTTGTAGGAAAAGCGCGTGGTGCCATCGGGCATCAGGCCTTTGCCCTGCGTGGCGCGGATCGCGGTGCACAGGTTGGACTTGCCCGACAGGCAGGTTTTACACTTTCCGCATTCCGGAGTGTACAACGGAATCACGTGATCGCCGGGCTTTACGGAGGTGACGCCGGGTCCGACTTCGCGGACAACGCCTGCACCTTCATGGCCCAGCACGCTGGGAAACAGGCCCTCGCTGTCAAACCCGTCAAGCGTGTAGGCATCGGTATGGCAAACGCCGGTGGCCATGAACTCGACCAGAACCTCACCGGCCTTGGGGCCTTCAAGATCAAGCTCGACAATTTCAAGCGGCTGTTTGGGTGCGAAGGCAACTGCGGCGCGGGTCTTCATCTGCGGGGTCTCCGTTTAAAGTGTCTGGGCAATAGCATAATTGCAGCGAACCTGTTAAATTGCCCAATACGATAAACACTGTTGCAAGACGAGAACAATGAGCAGTCGCTGGGATGGATTTGATGAAGTTGTGGCGGTGGCCGACACCGGCACTTTCGTGGGGGCAGCCAAGCGGCTGGGCACTTCAACTTCACATGTCAGCCGCGCAGTGGCACGGCTGGAACAAAGCCTTGGCGCGCAGTTTTTTCACCGTACCACCCGCGCCGTAAGCCTGACCGATACCGGCCGTACACTGGTTGATCAATTCCGCCGTCTGATTGCCGAACGCGATGAAGCCATTGCCATGCTCGACCTGCAGGGCGAACCGCAAGGGCAATTGCGCATCACCTGCCCCACCGCGCTCGGAGAGAGGTTCCTGGCGCCAATCGTGCGCAGATATGTGCAGCAATATCCCAAACTTTCGGTAGATCTGGATCTGACCAACCGCGTGGTTGAATTGGTGTCTGAGGGCTTTGACCTGGCAATTCGGACAGGCGCACTTGCCGACAGCCGCCTGATCCGCACCCAAGTGGCTATGCGTGGCATCGTCACTTGCGCTGCACCGGACTACCTTGCCCAACGCGGCGTTCCGCAGTCGATCGACGATCTGGAACAGCACGAATGCTTGCTGGCCACATCGGACGTTTGGCGCTTTCGCGTGGACGGTGAACCACGGACATTGCGCCCGCGCGGCCGCTGGCGGTGTAATAATGGCGAGGCCGTAATGGAGGCAACACTGGCGGGTATGGGCCTGTGCCAATTGCCCGCATTCTATGTGAATCGTGCAATCGCCGGAGGGCAACTGTCCGAGGTTCTGCAAGCCAACCGGCCCGGTGACGATCCGATATGGGCCGTCTATCCACAGCGCCGTCACTTGCTGCCCAAAGTACAGCGGCTGATCGATGTGATGCGGCGGGATTTGCCAACGGCATTGGCGCAGTTGTAGCCGCAATAGCATCACAAAAAATTACACACCGGGATACCAGCATGCCGTAGCGTAAGCTGAACAAACGCCCAATTTGTGGGGGTTACAAGGCTTTCCCTTAACGTAAAGTTGCACTAGCACTGGCTTTCCAAGAGTCGCGACAAACGCGCAAGGAGAGGTCATTGCAAGCCGACATCATCCGATTATTGCCGGCGCCCGTCGCATGAGCCGCGCCCCTGAAACGCTTGCGATAGGCCAGATTGGTGCTGGCCTGGCTCAAAAAGGTGATCGCTTTGTCGCCAGCGCAGTGAACGGCTGGCTGCAAGGCCGCACCATGTATGGCGGCGCGTCAACGTTTCTGGCCTATTGCGCCATTCGCAAGGCCATGCCGGACTTGCCACTGTTGCGGGCTGCGCAGATCGGCTTTGTCGCCCCTGTGGGAGCCGATGTGGAAATTGCGGTCAGCATCATGCGGCAGGGCAAGAACATCAGCCAGATCCAGACCGACCTTTTCTGTGATGGCACACTGGCCCAGCGCGGGATGTGGATCTTTGGCGGCGCACGACCAACAAACGGCTCTGTCAGCGCGAGCAAACTGGCAGACCTGATACCGGTCGAAGAACGCGAAACCATTCCCACCCCGGACGGGATGCACTTCCTCCGGAACCTTGAGATGCGCTATGCCGAAGCCGAAGGCGGCGAACGTCCCGGCGTGGTCCGGCGCTGGATCCGACTGAAAGATCGCGGCGGCCTTGATCCCTTGGGCGAACTGCTCTTGCTCGGCGATGCCTTGCCGCCCGGCTCGATCCGGGAAATGGAGCGCAAGGGACCAATCAGTTCGATCAACTGGGCTTTCACCTTACTGGGCGATAGTCCCGGCACCCGCGATGGCTGGTGGCTGCTGGAAACAGCATCAAATCACATGGCCGATGGTTTCGACAGCGAAACCTTGCGGATGTGGAACGCCGATGGCGTAGAAGTCATGCGCGGTCTGCAAAGCGTCGCGATATTCGGATGATGGAGCCGATCTGATGAACCTTGCCGCCCCTCATTCACTTGGCTTTGATGGCACCCGCCTTCACCGGATCGGCGCCTTCCTTGACGAGCGGTACGTGTCGACGGGCAGCTTGCCCGGCGTTGACGTATTGATCGCGCGCGATGGTGAGGCGGTCTATCGCCATACCTCCGGCCTTGCCCGCGCTGATGGCACGGCGATGACTGCCGACGCCATCTTCCGCATCGCATCGATGACCAAACCGCTGACCGCCGTCGCGTTCATGATGCTGGTGGAAGAAGGCATGGTTGCGCTCGATGATCCCGTAACGAAAGTGGTGCCTGAATTTGCCAATCTCGGCGTTTACACCGGCGGCGGCGGCGAGATGGACTTCTTCCCGGCCAAACCCGCACCTGCCATACGCATGGTCGATCTGCTCACCCACATGTCGGGCCTGACCTATGGCATCCAGAACCGCACAAACGTTGACGCGGCCTATCGGAAAGGCCGTCTGGACGGCCACGCCAGCCTGCCGGGCAATGATCACTTCATCGCCGAGCTGGCCAAATTGCCGCTGGAATTCGAACCGGGCCAAGGCTGGAACTATTCGGTCGGCAGCGATGTTCTGGGAGTTATCGTCGCGCGGCTTTCTGGCATGACCTTGGGCGAATTCTTTGCCACCCGCATCTTTGCCCCGCTGGGCATGGTGGACACCGCGTTCCACTGCCCCGCAGACAAAGCGCACCGGTTGACCGATGCATGGGCCTATCGCGAGGGCGAGGCCCCGCAACTGTTCGATCCCGCCGCAAAGTCGGGCACCTTGCGCGAACCAAGGTTCGAAAGCGGCGGCGGCGGGTTGCTGTCCACAACCGCGGATTATCACAGGTTTTGCCGGATGCTGGTGAACGGCGGCGGGGTGGACGGCGTACGCATCATCAGCCCCAAGACACTGCAATTGATGACCGCCAATCACCTGCCCGGCGGCGCAGACCTGACGCAAGTATCGCGTTCGTTGTTCAGCGAGGCGCATAATGCCGGCGCAGGCTTCGGCCTTGGCTTCGGCATGACGATTGATCCCGCGCGCGCCTTGGTGCCGGGGTCTGCCGGCGAGTTTTATTGGGGCGGGATCTTCTCAACCGCGTTCATGGTTGATCCGGTGGAGAAATTGCACATGGTCTTCATGACGCAGCTTTACCCCTCATTCGTTTACCCCATCCGGCGTCAGTTGAAGACGCTGATCTATAGCGCGCTGACCACAAGCCGCGCCTGAACTGGAGAGAGCCGATGTCCGAAGCAATACCCGGTGCAAAAGAGCACATCGACGCCGCGCGAAAGCTGGCCGCGACGATTGACGACATTCCCGCCGATACCACCCTGCTGCCAATCGCCAGCGTTGGCGTGATTGGTGCAGGCACAATGGGCGGCGGCATCACGATGAATTTCCTGACCGCCGGTATCCCTGTAACCATCGTGGAAATGACGCAGGAAGCGCTTGATCGCGGCGTTGCGACGATGGCCAAGAATTACGAAAACACCGTAAAGCGCGGCAAGATGGAGGCCGCCGATGCGCAGGCCGCGATGGGCCGCCTTACGCCGTCGCTCGATTTTGGTGCGCTGGCCGATGCCGACCTGATCATCGAGGCTGTCTATGAAAGCATGGACGTGAAAAAGGACGTGTTCGGCAAACTGGACAAGGTGGCAAAGTCCGGCGCGATTCTCGCATCGAACACCAGCTATCTTGATGTGAACGAAATTGCCGCTGCAACGAGCCGTCCCGAAGCAGTTCTGGGCATGCACTTCTTCTCGCCCGCCAATGTGATGAAACTGCTGGAAGTGGTCCGCGGGGCAAAAACCGGCGCGGCCCAACTGGCAACCGTCATGGCGTTGTCGGTCAAGATTGGCAAAGTGCCGGTCGTTTCAGGCGTATGCCATGGCTTTATCGGCAACCGCATGCTCAGCCCGCGTCAGGCGCAAGCCCTTGCGCTGATCATGGAAGGCGCAAATTACTGGGATGTGGACGAAGCCTTGCTCGAATTCGGCTTCCCGATGGGGCCGTGGCAAATGGCCGATCTGGCGGGCCTCGACATTGGCTGGCACCGCGATCCCGCACGCATTGAATCTGTGCGCGATGCCCTTTGCGCAGCAGGGCGCTGGGGCCAGAAGACCAAAAAGGGCTTTTACGATTACGACGACAACCGCCAGCGCACGCCGTCTGACGAAGTGAAGGCCGTGATCGCGCAATTCGCGGCAAAAGAAGGCAAACCACAGCGCGCAATCGACAAGGACGAGATCCGCGAGCGCTTGCTCTATTCCATGATCAGCGAGGGCGCTCTGATCCTTGACGAAGGCATTTCACAACGGGCGAGCGATATCGATACGGTGTGGCTCAACGGTTATGGCTGGCCAGCGTGGACCGGCGGGCCGATGTTCTGGGCCGATCACATCGGGCTGGATACGGTCGTCGCGGGCCTGAAGAAGCACGGGCTTCCGGTCGCTCCGCTGCTGGAACGCAAAGCGGCAGCTGGCGAAAAATTCAACGCCTGAACCCCATTCAATCAAAAGGAGCTTCACCATGCGTGACGCCGTAATCGTATCTGCTGCCCGCACCCCCATTGGCCGTGCCTACAAGGGCGCGTTCAATGCAACGCCGGGGGCATCGCTGGGCGCGTTATCGCTGCAAGCCGCCGTCGCCCGCGCAGGGATTGATCCTGCCGAAGTGGACGACGTGTTGTGGGGCAGCGCGCTGCAACAGGGTGAGCAAGCCGCCAATATCGCGCGTCTCGTGGCGCTGAAGGCAGGCCTGCCGGTGACCACATCGGGGATGAGCATGGACCGCCAATGCTCATCGGGCCTGATGACAATCGCCACTGCATCAAAGCAAGTCGTGATCGACCGGATGGACGTGGTGGCAGCAGGCGGTCAGGAATCGATCAGTCTGGTGCAGACCAAAGAAATGCGCATGGCCTTCGATCCCAGCCTGATGGCGATGCACAAGGCGATCTACATGCCGATGCTGCAAACCGCCGAAGTGGTTGGCAAGCGCTATGGCATTTCCCGCGAGGCTTGTGACGAATACGCCTTTCAATCGCAAATGCGCACCGCAGCAGCGCAAGCGGCGGGCAAGTTCGATGACGAGATCGTGGCAGTGGATGCCCGCATGGGCGTGCAGAACAAGGAGACCGGCGAGGTCACCTTCCAGGATGTCCACCTGACCAAGGATGAAGGCAACCGCCCTTCAACCACACTGGAAAGCCTTACCGCGCTGAAGCCCGTAATCGAGGGCGGCATCGTGACTGCAGGCAACGCCAGCCAGCTTTCCGATGGATCAGCCGCCGTGGTGATCATGGAAGCCGCCCTTGCTGCCAAGCGCGGGCTGGCTCCGCTTGGCCGTTATGTCGGCATGGCGGTTGCAGGCACCGAGCCGGACGAAATGGGCATCGGCCCGGTCTATGCGATCCCCAAGCTGCTATCGCGCTTTGGCCTGACGATGGCTGACATCGGACTGTGGGAACTGAACGAGGCCTTTGCCGTGCAGGTGCTCTATTGCCGCGACAAGCTGGGCATTCCCGATGACCTGCTCAACGTCAGCGGTGGTGCCATTTCCATCGGTCACCCCTATGGCATGACCGGCGCGCGCGGCGTGATGCACGCCCTGATCGAAGGCAAGCGCCGTGGTGCAAATCATGTGGTCGTGACGATGTGCGTCGGCGGCGGCATGGGCGCGGCGGGACTGTTCGAGGTCTTGTAATCGCAGCTTAAGTGACCCCCGCCTCGGCCTTGCCGGGTGCGGGGGAAAAGCCGTTGAGGCCAAGCCACCATTGCAGAGCGATCACGGCCCCTTTGGCCGGCTGTAACAGCGCTATCAACAAAGTCACGGCCATCACGGCAACGATGATCATCATCACCCAACCCGGGATTGCCGTGTTCAGGCCCAGTTTGATGATCACCGGGGCCATGATGTGGCCGGTGAGCAGGATCGAAATATACGGCGGAATGTCGTCTGCCGCGTGCAGCGTCCAGTTTTGATTGCACCTGCGGCAGCGCTCAACCGGTTTAAGGAAGCGCGCAAACAAGTGCGTTTCGCCGCAGCGCGGGCATTTGCCTTTTATGCCGCGCCACAACGCCCCGCCAACCCCCTGTGGGAGCATAGCGAGGTTTATCGGCAGGGCGGCGGTAGGCATTTTTTGTGTGCCTTATGTCTTGGCGAACGGGTTTTTCGGACTGCGCAGCGTAAGGCGGATCGGCACGGCATCAAAACCGAGTTCGCGGCGCATGCCGTTGATCAGATAACGCCGGTAGCTTTCAGGCAATTGATCGAGGCGGGTGCCGAACAGGACGAAGCCGGGGGGGCGCGTTTTGGCCTGCGTGATATAGCGCAGCTTGATACGGCGGCCACCGGGCGCGGGTGGCGGATTGGCGGCGAGTGCATCATCGAACCAGCGGTTGAGCGCGGCGGTGGGCACACGCTTTGACCATGCGGCGCGGATTTCGAACGCGGCGGAGAGCATTTCATCCAGGCCTTTGCCGGTGCGGCCCGAGATGGCGAGCAGCGGAACGCCACGCACCTGCGCCAAGCCGTCTTCCAATGCGGCGCGGATGCCCTGGAACAGGCCTGAAGGGTCTTCAGCGATGTCCCACTTGTTGATGCAGATCATCAGCGCGCGCCCTTCTTCGAGCACCATCGAAGCGATCTTGAGGTCCTGATGTTCAAGCCCGCGCGTGGAATCGAGCATCAGCACGACAACTTCGGCAAAATCGATGGCATGGCGCGCATCAGCGACCGACATCTTTTCCAGCTTGTCGACGACGTTGGATTTTTTGCGCATGCCCGCGGTATCGATCAGGCGGACCGGGCGATAACCTTCGCGCTTGGGATCGAACCACTGCCAGTCAATCGCAATCGAATCGCGCGTGATGCCCGCTTCCGGCCCGGTCAGCAGGCGATCTTCGCCGAGCATCTTGTTGATCAGCGTTGATTTGCCCGCATTCGGGCGTCCGACGATCGCAAGTTTGAGGACGGATTCTGGGTCGAACTCTTCCTCGTCATCAACCGAGGTGATGTCGTCTTCGTCAGCTTCGGCCTGCTTGGCTTCGATCAGCGGACGCAACGCTTCGAACAAGTCGGCAAGGCCTTGGCCGTGCTCGGCCGAGAACGCGATGGGTTCACCAAAACCCAGAGAAAACGCATCAAAAATGCCGGGATCGCCCTGGCGGCCCTCAGCCTTGTTGGCCATGAGCACGATGGGCACGCGGTTTTGACGCAAATAGCGCGCGATTTCTTCGTCGAGCGGCGTAACGCCGGCGCGCGCATCGATCACGAACAGCGCAACGTCTGCGCCCACCAGCGAAGCTTCGGTCTGCTTGCGCATCCGGCCCGGCAGCGTATCGGGATCGGTGTCCTCCCAGCCTGCGGTATCGACGATGGTGAAATCGAGGCCGAGCAGCGTGGCATCGCCAAAGCGGCGGTCACGTGTGACGCCGGGCTGATCATCGACCAGTGCGAGCATTTTGCCGACGAGTCGGTTGAAAATGGTGGACGTGCCCACGTGAGGGCGTCCGATAATGATAACCTGTGGGCGCATGGACCTCCCGTGGCTGTTCCGGCGCGCGAACGCAAGTGCGGCGTTAAGTCAGTAAGTTTGATTATCCCGTAATTAACCATTGGTCTAAGGCTCACCATAACCCAACCGGCAGATAAGTGCCGGCATGGCTATAAGATTTGTCCCCGTTACCGTCCTTTGCGGCTTTGCTCTTTTGGGGAGCGGGACCAATGCGGCCGAATTCAACGATTCTGCGCGGTTTGGCGTGCCTTCGGGCAAGAATGGCCAAGGTTCACCCTACCTTGAATGCGTACCTTATGCCCGCGCCGTCAGCGGCATTCGCATCTATGGCGATGCCCTGACATGGTGGGCACAGGCCGAGGGCCGCTATGCACGCGGAAATCGTCCCAAAGTGGGCGCAGTGATGAGCTTTAGGCCGCATGGCCGCATGGAATTGGGCCATGTTGCCGCCGTCAGCCGCATTATCGATTCGCGCAACGTCCTGCTGCGCCACGCCAACTGGTCCGAGATCGACGGTCGGCGCGGACAGATTGAGGACGACGTGCGCGCCGTGGACGTATCGCCCGGTAACGATTGGAGCCAGGTCCGCGTCTGGTATGCGCCGATTGGCGATCTGGGCACAACCGCATGGCCGGTGAACGGATTTATCTATCCGGACAAACCCGGTCGGTCTGAACGGTTGACGGTTCTTTCATCTGCCGATGTTTCGCAAAAGGTGAAGACCGGCGATGCGCCGGTCTCGCGGATCGGCGCAGACTTTTTGCGCGGCATCCGGCCAGAAGTCACGGTTCCCGCAGCGTCGGTACGCCGCCAG